>JASHTP010000036.1 GCA_030040495.1 Alphaproteobacteria bacterium | reverse complement strand
CTGCCTGATGACGCGCGGCCTCGCCGAGATCGACTGGGAGGACGTGACCGAATACGCGCCGGCGGTGGTGACGGCGCTGACCATGCCGCTCACCTTCTCCATCGCCAACGGCATCGCCTTCGGCTTCATCGCCTATGCGGCGGTGAAGCTGCTCGCCGGACGCGCCGCCGAGGCCGGGCCGGCGGTGGTCGTTCTCGCCGCACTGTTCCTGCTCAAATTCGCCGTGCTCTGACGCGGAACGGCGCGTCCGCGGCGGCAAGGCGGCGCATTTCTCAGATTTTAGATGACGGGCCGCGGAGAGTTTCGTACACTCGCCCGCGCCTGAAATCGTCATGCGCAAGACAGCGATCGGGCCCAGGTTTAGGGAGGAACAGCCGTTAGGCAGCGGTCGGGGGAGACGGACCTCGAGACAAGACCGGAAGCTTAACCGCAACGAGCTTGGCAAGATCAGCAACTGATCTTGCCTTATTTTTTGGCAGACCGTCGCATCGGACGCGCGGGCTTCTCGCGCCGAGCGAACATCGGCTTCTCGGTTCTCCGCCAGGGTGGGTCGACCGCCAGGATTTTCTGGTATACGGGACACCAATCTTGGTGCGCGCCGCGGAGATAGCCGAGGCTCATCAGGAACTCGCCGACGATCTCGCCGCCGGTGAAGCGAAAGGTTTCCCCGAAGAGCTTCACCCATGCGGGCTTGGGCAAGGGATGATGGGCGTCGAGCCAATCGGCAAAGGAGCCGTGGCGCTCGCGGATATCCCGCAGGCGCCGGGCATTTTCGATGGTGGCGTCGATCTTGAGGCGATTGCGGATGATGCGCGCGTCGGCCATGAGCCGCGCACGGTCGCCGGCGCCGAACTCGGCGACGCGGTCGATGTCGAAGCCGGCAAAGGCCTCGTTGAAAGCCTGGCGCTTCATCAGGATGGTGAGCCAGGAGAGGCCCGCCTGGTTGATCTCCAGCACCAGCCGCTCGAACAGCACCCGGTCGTCGCGCGCGGGAAAGCCATATTCGCTGTCGTGATAGGGACCGTGGAAGGCATGGCCCGGGGCGGCCCGGCAATAGGCGGCGCTCACGGCTGGCGGAACTGGATCAGATGGGAGTTTACCAAAGCATAGAACCCGCACCAGATTACTGCCGTTATCAGTGTGGTTAGTCCCGCCTTGAACCACAGCCGCGGATTGGCGGGAGCGCCGGCGGCGTGGCCGATATCGCCTTTCTCCAACGGACGCACGCCCAGAGGCAGCACGGCGAACAGCACCACCCACCAGATGACGATGAAAGCGACGGTGCCCTCGAACCAGTTCATCGGCCGCTAGATCTGCTCGAGCTCGACCAGGGTGCCGCAGAAATCCTTGGGGTGCAGGAAAAGCACCGGCTTGTCATGGGCGCCGATCTTGGGCTCGCCGTCGCCGAGCACGCGCGCCCCTTCGGCCTTCAGCCGATCGCGCGCGGCGATGATGTCGCCGACCTCGTAGCAGACATGATGCATGCCGCCGTCGGGGTTGCGCTCGAGGAACTTGCGCACCGGCGATTCCGGGCCGAAAGGCTCCAGCAGCTCGATCTTGGTGTTGTCGAGGGTGACGAACACCACGGTCACGCCGTGCGGCGGCAGGGTCACGGGCTCCGACACCGCGGCGCCGAGCATGCCGCGATACGTCGCCGCGGCCTTGCGCACGTCGGGCACGACGATGGCGACGTGGTTGAGCCTGCCGATCATGGTCCGCTCCCGCTAGATCCGCACCAGATGTACTTCGGTCACCGGCTTTTTTCCATGCCAGGCGCGCAGCGAGCGGCGCACCGCGAGCCGCGCCGCCTCGCGCAGTGCCGCATCATCGCGGCGCTCGCGCGGATCGAGCTCGTCGATCGCCTGGGCGACGCGCTGGCGCAGCTCGTCGGTGAGCGCCGCATCCTCCGCCTCGTCGCCGAGACCGTGCACCGTCACCTGCGGCGCCGCTTGCAGCCTGCCGTCGCGATCGACGACGAGGGTGGCGAGCGCCGCGCCGTTGAAGGTCATGCGCTGGCGCGAGCGCAGCGCCTCCGCGCCGACCGGCAGGAGGCGCTTACCGTCGACCACGAGCCGGCCGGTCGGCACCTCGCCGATGACGGCGGCGGGTCCCGGCGCCAGCTTCACCACCTCGCCATTCCGCGTCACCACCGCCTGCGGCACCTGGCATTGCTCGGCAAGACGCGCCTGGGCCATCAGGTGCCGCGTCTCGCCATGGACCGGCACGGCGATCCGCGGCCGCACCAGTTGGTACATGCGGGTGAGCTCGTCCTGCGCGGGGTGGCCCGAAACATGGACGAGGCCGTCATGCTCGGTGATGACCTCGACGCCGAGCGCCGCTAGGCGGTTCTGCAGCCGGCCGATGGCGCGCTCGTTCCCCGGGATGATCCGCGAGGAGAAGATCACCGTGTCGCCCGGCTCGAGCACGATCTCGGGGTGATCGTCCTCGGCGATGCGGGCGAGCGCCGAGCGCGGCTCGCCCTGGCTGCCGGTGCAGATCAGCAGCACCTTGTCGCGCGGCAGGTAGGCCGCCTCCTCGTCGGTGAGGAAGGGCGGCATGCCGTCGAGATAGCCGGTCTCGCGCGCGGCATGCTCGATGCGCCAGAGCGACCGCCCGACCAGTGCCGTCTGCCGGTCGTGCGCCAGCGCCGCGGCGACGGCGGAGCCGAGCCGCGCCACGTTCGAGGCGAAGCAGGCGACGACGACGCGCTGCCGGCAGCGCCCGACCAACTCGATCAGCGACCGCCGCACATCGGCCTCGGAGCCGGCCTCGCCGGGCCTGAGCGCGTTGGTGCTGTCGCAGATCATGGCGACCACGCCCTCCTCGCCGAGCTGGCGCAGGCGCGCCACGTCCGAGGTCTCGCCGACCAGCGGATCCGGATCGAACTTCCAGTCTCCGGTATGGAGCACGGTGCCAAGCGGCGTGCGCAGCACCACCGCGTTTGGCTCGGGGATCGAATGGGTGAGCGTGACCAGCTCGATCTCGAACGGACCGACCCGGAATCGGCCGGACATCGGCACCTCGGTGATCCGCACCTCGTGCTCGAGATCGGCCTCGATGAGCTTCTGGCGCAGCACGGCGGCGGTAAAGGGCGTGGCGTAGACCGGGCAGCGCAGCCGCGTCCAGAGATAGGGGATGGCGCCGATATGGTCCTCGTGCGCGTGGGTCACGACCAGCCCGTCGAGCGCGCCTGCGCGCTCGGCGATGAAGCCGGGATCGGGCATGATGACGTCGACCCCCGGCAGCGTCTCGTCGGCGAAGGAGATGCCGCAATCGATCATCAGCCAGCGCCCGCCATAGCCGTAGAGCGACAGGTTCATGCCGATCTCGCCGACGCCGCCCAGCGCCAGGAAGGCGAGCTCGTCGGGCTTGTTGGGACTCTCCGGCGCCGTGCCGTTCATGTCTTCCGCTTCCGGTTGCGCTCGTAGATGAGGCGCAGGCCCCACAGCGTCAAGTTGGGATCGACGTGCTCGATGATTTCGGTGGCGCCGTCGAAGAGCGGCGCGAGCCCGCCGGTGGCGACGACGCCCATCGGCTGGCCGAACTCCTGCCTGATGCGCGCGACCAGCCCCTCGACGAGGCCGACATAGCCCCAGAACAGGCCGGACTGCATGCAGGCGACCGTGTCCTTGCCGATGACGCGGTCGGTGCGGCGGATGCGCACGCTCGGCAGCTTCGCCGCCGCCATGTGCAGCGCGGTGAGCGACAGGTTGATGCCCGGCGCGATCACGCCGCCGCAATAGTTGCCGTCCTTGTCGACGACGTCGAAAGTGGTGGCGGTGCCGAAATCGACCACGATGAGCGGCGTCTGGAAGCGGTCGTGCGCGGCGACCGTGTTGACCAGCCGGTCGGCGCCGACCTCCTCCGGCCGGTCGACCAGCGCCTTGGCGCCGAGCGCGACGCCGGGCTCGCCAACCACCAGCGGCTCGCTGTTGCAATAGCGCCGGCAGAGCGTGACCAGATTGAAGTTCGCCTCGGGAACGACGCTGGCGATGATCGTGCCGTCGAGCTGCGCCCGCGCCAGCCCTTCGAGTCCCAGCAGATGGTCTAGCCAGACGACATATTCGTCGGCGGTCCGCTTGGCGTCGGTCGCCGCGCGCCAGGCGCCCCGGAGGTGCTCGCCCTCCCAGACCGAGAACACCGTGTTGGTGTTGTTGGCATTGATGGCGAGCAGCATGACGCCCTCCTCTCAGCGCACCGCCGGAAACACGTCGCCGGCGGCGATGCGGCGCCGCGTTGGCCCGTCCTCGAGCAGCAATGCGCCCTCCTCGTCGAGCCCGGCGAAACGGCCCGTGCTCTCGCCGTCCGCGAGCCGCACGCGGACCCGCTCGCCGACGCCGTAGGCGCGGGCGAGCCAGGCCCGGCGCAGCGGCGCGAAGCCCTCCGCCAGCCACCGCTCATACCAGACGAGGAAGCGCCCGGCGACTGCCTTGAGCAGCGCCTCGAGCGAAACCGGCGTCGCCCCGGCGGCGACGAGCGAGGTGGCGGGATAGTCGCTGGTTTCGGGAAAGGAGGCGAGGTTGACGCCGATGCCAACCACGACCCAATCGAGCCGCCCCTCGCCCGCCGCCTGCGATTCGAGCAGGATGCCGCTGATCTTGCGGCCGCCGACGAGCACATCGTTGGGCCATTTGTAGGCGAGGCCGGCCGAGGCCGGCAGCAGCGGCGCCACCGCTTCGCCGACCGCGAGCGCCGCGGCGAAGCCGAGCTGCGCCGCCGCGCCGGCGCCGCACTCGGGCCGCAGCAGGATCGACATGTAGAGGTTGCCCGGCGGCGACGTCCAGGGCCGGCCGCGGCGCCCGCGCCCGGCGCTCTGCGAGCGCGCCCAGACGAGCGTGCCCGCGGCGGCGCCGGCGGCGGCGCGCCGTTTCAGCTCTTCGTTGGTGCTGTCGAGCTCATCGAAGCGTTCGAGCCGGAAGAAGGCGGGCAGGCCGCTTCCCGCAATCATCCCGGAAAGAGCGTGGCGCTGGCTTGCTCGGCGCTGCCGATGATCGGCGCCGGGAAGACGACGAAGAGCAGCACCACCGCGGCCGCGATCAGCAGCACCGCCTGAAGCTCGCGGCCGATGCCGCGGTCGAAGACGCCGGCGGGCTCGTCGAAATACATGATCTTGACGATGCGCACATAGTAGTAGGCGCCGACCACGCTCGTCACCACGCCGAGCACGGCAAGCCAGAACAGCCGCGCGTCGATCGCCGCCATGAAGATGTAGAATTTGGCGAAGAAGCCAGCGAGCGGCGGTATCCCGGCCAGCGAGAACATGAAGATGCCGAGCGCCGCCGCCAGCATCGGCTGCGTCCGCGCCAGCCCGGCGAGATCGCCGATGTCCTCGACCAGCCGTCCCTGGCGGCGCATGCACAGGATGACGGTGAAGGTGCCAATGTTCATGAACAGGTAGATGGTCATGTAGACGAGAATGCCGCGCACCCCGGCGGGCGTCCCGGCGGCGAGCCCGATGAGCGCGTAGCCGACATGGCCGATCGAGCTGTAGGCCATGAGGCGCTTGATGTTGCGCTGATTGATGGCCGCGAGCGCGCCGAGGATCATCGAGGCGACGGAGATCGCCATGATCACCTGCTGCCACTGGTCGACCAGCTCGCCGAACGCATAGATCATGACGCGGACGAAGAGCGCCAGCGCCGCCGTCTTGGGCGCGACCGAGAAGAAGGCGGTGACCGGCGTCGGTGCACCCTCGTAGACGTCGGGCGTCCACATGTGGAAGGGCACGGCCGAGACCTTGAAGGCGAGGCCCACGGCGACGAACACGATGCCGGTGACGAGACCGATCGACACGCCGTTGGTCGCGTCGATGGTACGCGCCAGCACGTCGAAATTGGTGGTGCCGGCGAAGCCGTAGACCATCGACGCGCCGTAGAGCAGCATGCCGGAGGACAGCGCGCCGAGCACGAAATATTTGAGCCCGGCCTCGCTCGACCGCGTCCGGTCGCGCTGAAAGCTGGCGATGACGTAGAGCGCGAGGTTCTGCAGCTCGAGGCCGAGATAGAGCGCGATGAGGTCGTTGGCGGCGATCATCATCAGCATGCCGGTGACGGCGAGCAGCACCAGGACCGTGTATTCGAAGCGCGCCACGCCTTCCTGCTCGTTGAAGCGTATCGCCATGACGATCGAGAACGCCGCGCCGAGCAGCACCAGCACGCTCATGAAGACGCCGAAGCCGTCGCTGATGAACATGCCGTAGAGGCTCACCTGCCGCTCGCCGGCGAAGCCCGTGACCAGCGCGATGGCGGCTACGAGCACGATGACCCCGAGCCAGGCGATCTCGCGCGCGACGTGGGGGCCTTTCTGGAAGACGCCGAGAATGAGCAGGGCCATGGCACTCGCGGCGAGGAACATTTCGGGGAGCGCCGGCAGAAAATTGGGAAGCGCTTGCATCAGTCAACGTTCCGCGAGCTGCGCCGCCGCGTTCTCACGGAGCGAAAGCTGAACATGCTCGATGAGCTTGGCGAGGGTCGGTTGCATGGGCTTGAGGAAGGAATTGGGGTAGATCCCCATCCACAGCACGACCGCGATCATCGGCGCGAAGATCGCGACCTCGCGCCAGCTGAGGTCGAGCATGGCGCGCAGGTCGGCGCGGGTGATGACGCCGAAGATGACGCGGCGGTAGAGATAGAGCATGTAGGCGGCGCCGAGGATCATGCCGGTGGTGGCGAAGAACGCCACCCAGGTGTTGACCTCGAAGGCGCCGAGCAGCGCCAGGAACTCGCCGACGAAGCCGCTGGTGCCCGGCAGCCCGACCGACGCGAGCATGAAGACCATGAACACCGTGGCGTATTTCGGCATGGTGTCGGCGAGCCCGCCATAGCGCGCGATCTCGCGCGTGTGCAGCCGGTCGTAGACGACGCCGACGCAGAGAAAGAGCGCCGCCGAGACCACGCCATGGCTCAGCATCTGCACCATCGCGCCCTGCAGCCCCTCGGCGGTCATAGTGAAGGTGCCCATGGTGACGATGCCCATGTGCGCCACCGAGGAATAGGCGATGAGCTTCTTCATGTCGTCCTGGGCGAGCGCCACCAGCGAGGTGTAGATGATGGCGACGACGCTCAGGGTGAAGATGAAGGGCGCGAGCTGGTGCGAGGCGACCGGGAACAGCGGCAGCGAGAAGCGGATGAAGCCGTAGCCGCCCATCTTCAGCAGCACGCCAGCGAGGATGACCGAGCCCGCGGTGGGCGCCTCGACATGCGCGTCCGGCAGCCAAGTGTGCACCGGCCACATCGGCACCTTGACGGCGAAGGAGGCGAAGAAGGCGAGCCAGAGCCAGGTCTGCAGCGCCGGCGGCACGCCGCGATTCAGCGCCTCGACGATGTCGGTCGAGCCGATCTGGTAGTAGATCGTCAGGATGGCGAGCAGCATCAGCACGGAGCCGAGCAGCGTGTAGAGGAAGAACTTGAACGCCGCATAGACGCGCCGCGGGCCGCCCCAGACGCCGATGATGAGGAACATCGGGATCAGCACACCCTCGAAGAAGATGTAGAAGACGACGAAATCGAGGGCGCAGAACATGCCCACCATCAGTGTTTCCATGACGAGAAACGCGATCATGTACTCCTTGACGCGGACGGTGATCGAGGTCCAGCTCGCCACGACGCAGATCGGCGTCAGGAAGGTCGAGAGCAGGACGAAGAACAGCGAGATGCCGTCGATGCCCAGGTGATAGGCGATGTGGAAGCCGGGCAGCCACTGCGCCAGCTCGACGAACTGGAAGTCCGCCTGGCTCGGATCGAAATAGGCCCAGAGCGCCAGCGACAGCGCGAGGTCGATCAGCGACGTCCACAGCGCGATCCAGCGCGCGTTGCGCGCGACATCCGCCTCCTCGCCGCGCAGCACGAGGATGAAGAGGACGCCGACCAGCGGCAGGAAGATGGTGAGGGTGAGAAGGGGCCAGTTCTGCATGGCGCTGCTCAGCTCGCGATCTGCCGCAGCAGGTACCAGGACACCAGCACCACCACGCCGATCAGCATGACGAAGGCGTAGTGGTAGAGGTATCCGGTCTGCAGCCGGCTCGCGCGCACCGCGAGCCGCGTCGCCGTCGCGGCGACGCCGTCGGGGCCGAGCCCGTCGATCACCGCGCCGTCGCCCTTCTTCCAGAGATCGAAGCCCAGCGCCATCGCCGGCCGTACCAGCAGCGCGTCGTAGAGCTCGTCGAAATACCACTTGTTCAGCAGGAAGAGATAGATCGCGCGGAACCGGCGGGCGACGATGCCGGGAAGCTCGGGCCGCCAGATGTAGGCGAGCCAGGCGACGGCGATGCCGAGCACGCCCATGACGAAGGGCAAGGTGCCGACCCACATCGGCGCGTGGTGCGCGCCCTCGAGGCTGGCATGGTTCGGCAGCACCAGGATCGAATCGCGCCAGAAGCCGTCGCGTCCCTCGCCGACGAAGTCGTTGTAGCCGAGCCAGCCGGCGACGGCGGCGCCGGCGGCCAGCACGACGAGCGGCAGGATCATCACTTGGGGCGATTCGTGGACGTGGTGCATCGCCTCGGCGTCGGCGCGCGGCTTGCCGTGGAAGGTGAGGAAAAGGAGGCGCCAGGAGTAGAAGGCGGTGAGGAAGGCGGCAAAGATGCCGAGCCAGAAGGCGTAGCGGCCGACGCCGCTGCCCGACGCCCAGGCCGCCTCGAGGATTACGTCCTTAGAGAAGTAGCCGGCGAAAGGCGGGATGCCGGCGAGCGCCAGGCTGCCGATCCACATCAGCGCGTAGGTGACCGGCACCAGGCGCCAGATGCCGCCCATCTTGCGCATGTCCTGCTCTCCCGACATGGCGTGGATGACCGAGCCCGCGCCGAGGAAGAGCAGCGCCTTGAAGAAGGCGTGAGTCATGAGATGGAAGATCGCCGCCGAGTAGGCGGAGACGCCGGCGGCGAAGAACATGTACCCGAGCTGGCTGCAAGTCGAATAGGCGATGACGCGCTTGATGTCGTTCTGCGCCATGCCGACGCTGGCCGCGAAGATCGCGGTGGTGCCGCCGACGACGCATACCACGGCGAGCGCCGTCGGCGCGTACTCGAAGAGCGGCGAGAGCCGCGCCACCATGAAGACGCCTGCGGTGACCATGGTCGCGGCGTGGATCAGCGCAGAGACCGGGGTCGGACCTTCCATCGCGTCGGGTAGCCAGGTGTGCAGCCCGATCTGCGCCGATTTGCCCATGGCGCCGACGAACAGCAGGATGCAGGTGACGGTGAGCGCATCCACCGGCCAGCCGAGAAAGACGAAGGTGGTGTGTGCGAAGTTGGGCGCGGCGTCGAACACCGTGCCGAAATGCAGCGAGCCGAACAGCGCGTAGACGGCGAAGATGCCGAGGGCGAAGCCAAAATCGCCGATGCGGTTGACGATGAAGGCCTTGATCGCCGCGGCGTTGGCCGACGGGCGGTCGTACCAGAAGCCGATCAGCAGGTAGGAGCAGAGGCCGACGCCCTCCCAACCGAAGAACAGCTGCACGAAATTATCGGCCGTCACCAGCATCAGCATGAAGAAGGTGAAGAAGCTGAGGTAGGACATGAAGCGCGGCACCGACTTGTCGTGCGCCATGTAGCCCACCGAGTAGACGTGGACCATCGACGAGACCACCGTCACCACCGCCACCATCACCGCGCTCAGCGGGTCGAAGCGCAGCGCCCACTGCACCTGCAGGTCGCCCGTGTCGATCCAGCTGAAGAGCTCGGTGGTGACGCTGTGGCCGTTGATCGCCACGTCGACGAAGAGCACGACGCCGAACACCGCGGCGAGGCCGAGGCCGGCGCAGGTGACGATCTGCGCGCCGCGGTCGCCGATCCAGCGGCCGAAGAAGCCGGCGATGAACGCGCCCAAGAGCGGCAGGAAGACGGCTGCGACGGTCACCGGATCAACCCTTCATCAAATTGATGTCTTCGACGGCGATGCTGCCGCGGTTGCGGAAATAGACAACGAGGATGGCGAGCCCGATCGCCGCCTCGGCCGCCGCCACGGTGAGCACGAACATGGCAAAGACCTGGCCGACGAGGTCGTGCAGGAAGGCGGAGAAGGCGACGAAATTGATGTTGACCGCGAGCAGCATCAGCTCGATCGACATCAGGATGACGATGACGTTCTTGCGGTTCAGGAAGATGCCGAAGATGCCCAGCGTGAACAGGATCGCGGCGACGGTGAGGTAGTGGGCAAGGCCGATCTCGAGCATGATCTCACACTCCCTCCCGCGGCCGCACCTTGACGATCTCGAGCGTCTCGGAGCGCTTGCGCCCGACCTGCCGGGCGATGCTCTGCTTGCGCACGCCCTCGCGCGACCGCAAGGTCAGCACGATGGCGCCGATCATGGCGACGAGCAGGATCATGCCCGCCGCCTGGAAAACGTAGACGTAGCGCGTGTAGAGCAGCTGCCCCAGCGCCACGGTGTTGCTGACCTCCGCCGGCTGCGGCATCGGCGCGGCAATCGACTTTGCCACTTCGGGCGCGACCACCCAGGCCCCGAAGACCAGCAGCAGCTCGACGAACAGCACGACGCCGATCACGACGCCGACCGGCAGGTACCGCAGGAAGCCCTCGCGCAGCTCGACGAAGTTGATGTCGAGCATCATGACGACGAAGAGGAACAGCACCGCCACCGCACCGACATAGACGATGACCAGGATCAACGCCAGGAACTCGGCGCCCATCAGCACGAAAAGCCCGGCCGCGTTGAAGAAGGCGAGGATGAGGAAGAGCACCGAATGCACGGGGTTGCGCGCGACGACCACCATCGCGCCGGACGCCACCGTGATCGCGGCGAAGAGCCAGAAGCAGATGGCCTGGACGATCATCGCGCGCTCACCGATAGGGCGCGTCGAGCGCGAGGTTGTGCGCGATTTCGGCCTCCCAGCGGTCGCCGTTCGCCAGCAGCTTGTCCTTGTCGTAGAACAGTTCCTCGCGCGTCTCGGTGGCGAACTCGAAGTTCGGGCCTTCGACGATGGCGTCGACCGGGCAGGCCTCCTGGCAGAAGCCGCAATAGATGCACTTCGTCATATCGATGTCGTAGCGCGTGGTGCGGCGGCTGCCGTCGTCGCGCGGCGCGGCCTCGATGGTGATGGCGAGCGCCGGGCAGATCGCCTCGCACAGCTTGCAGGCGATGCAGCGCTCCTCCCCGTTGGGGTAGCGCCGGAGCGCGTGCTCGCCGCGGAAGCGCGGCGACAGCGGGCCCTTCTCGTAGGGGTAGTTCAACGTCACCGGCGGCTTGAACATGTGCCGGAGCGTGATCCACAGCCCGGAGGCCAACTCGGAGAGCAGGACGGCGCGCGCGCCGCGGTCGAGGAATGCCATGGTCGCTCCTATGTCGGCAGCCAGCCCATCGTCACCAGCACGCCGGCGGTCAGCACGAGCCAGAACAGCGACAGCGGCAGGAACACCTTCCAGCCGAGGCGCATCAGCTGATCATAGCGGAAGCGCGGCACGGTGGCGCGCACCCAGAGGAAACAGAAGAGCACGAAGCCGATTTTGAGCGCGAACCAGAATCCGGCCCAGAGATGCGCCCAGCCGCCGCCGACGGGCTCGATGTTGAAGGGCGCGAGCCAGCCGCCGAGGAAGAGGATGACGGTCATCGCGCTCATCAGGATCATGTTGCCGTATTCGCCGAGATAGAAGAGCGCGAAGGCCATGGCCGAATACTCGACGAAGAAGCCGGCGACCAGCTCGCTCTCGCCCTCCGGCAGGTCGAAGGGCGAGCGGTTGGTCTCGGCCAGCACCGAAACGAAGAAGACGATGAACATCGGGAAGAGCGGCAGGCAGTACCAGACGCTGCGCTGGGCCTCGACGATGGCGGTCAGGTTCAGCGAGCCGGCGCACAGCAGCACGCTGACGATGACGAAGCCCATCGACACCTCGTAGGAGACCATCTGCGCCGCCGAGCGCAGCGCGCCCAGGAAGGCGTATTTCGAGTTCGACGACCAGCCGGCCATGACGATGCCGTAGACGCCGAGCGAGCTGACGGCGAAGAGGTAGAGGATGCCGACATTGATGTCGGCCAGCACCACTCCCTTGTCGAAGGGGATGACCGCCCAGGCGATGAGGCTCAGGCTGAAGGTGAGAATGGGCGCGGCGATGAAGACGACGCGGTTGGCGCCGGTCGGGATCACCGTCTCCTTGAGCAGCAGCTTCAGCCCGTCGGCGAAGGGCTGCAGCAGACCGAACGGGCCGACGACGTTGGGTCCTTTGCGGATCTGCGCCCAGGCCAGCACCTTGCGCTCGGCATAGGTGAGGTAGGCCACCGCCAGCAGCAGCGGCACGATGATCGCCAGGATCTCGCCGACCGTGATCGCCGTGGGCAGGACGTAGCCCTGGAGGAAGTCAGCCATGGGTCCCGGTCTTTCCGCGGGCCGCGGCGCCGAACACCGCCGCGCACTCCGCCATGGTCGGCGAGGCGCGGCTGATCGGGTCGGTGCGGTAGAAATCGGTGATGGGATAGGCGAAGGGCGCGGCGCCAACGGCGCCGTCCTTGCCGAAGGCGCCCCAGGCGGCCGGCGTCGCCGCGTCGACCGCGGCGAAGACCGGGTTCACCGCGATCATCCGCCGGCGCAGCTGGGCCAACGAATCATAGGGGAGCTTGTGGCCGAGCGCCTCGGAGAGAGCGCGCAGGATCTTCCAATCCTCGCGCGCGTCGCCGGGCGGGAAGACGGCGCGGCGGCCGAGCTGGACGCGGCCTTCGGTGTTGACGTAGCTCGCATCCTTCTCGGTGTAAGCCGCCCCCGGCAGCACTAGGTCGGCGCGCCGGGCGCCGGCGTCGCCGTGATGGCCCTGATAGACGACGAAGGCCTTGCCGAGCCGGCTGCCGTCGATCTCGTCGGCGCCGAGCAGGTAGAGCACCTCGATCTCGCCGGCCTCGCATCCCCGGAGGATGCCGGCCGTGTCGCGCCCGCCCGGTCTCGGCACGAAGCCCAGATCGAGCGCGCCGACCCGCGCGGCGGCGGTGTGCAGCACGTTGAAGCCGTTCCAGCCCTCGCGCACCATGCCGGCGCTTTCGGCGAGCCGGCGCGCCAGCGCCAGGATCGCAGCACCGTCCGGCCGCGCCAGCGCCCCCTGCCCCAGGATCAGCATCGGGCTCTTCGCGGCGCGCAGCGTCGCGGCCCAGGGGTGGATGCCGGCGGCAAGCGCGGCAAGCGTCTCGGGACCGGCGCCCAGCTCGGTCGCCGGGAAGGTCGTGTCGAGCGCCGGTCCGATCGCCGCGACGGCGAAGCCGCCCTGCAGCCAGCGCTTGCGCAGCCGCGCATTGACGATCGGCGCCTCGCGTCGGGGATCGCTGCCGACGAGGAGGCAGAGGTCGGCCCTGTCGACGCCGGCGATGGTGGTGTTGAAGAGGTAGCCGGCGCGGCAGGCGGGATCGAGCGCCGCGCCATCCTGCCGGCAGTCGAGATGGGGCGAGCCCAGCGCCGCCATCAGCTCC
>JASHTP010000444.1 GCA_030040495.1 Alphaproteobacteria bacterium | reverse complement strand
TTGCGCTCGCCGACACGCGGGCAAGCCTGCCGCGCGGCATGAGCATCGCGCTGCTCGAGACGCTGGAGGATGTCGACGACGCCGAAGGCTACCGGCGCTGGCGCGCGGGCGGGCGCGTCACCGCGCCGGCTTCAGATGCTCCTGCAGGCGCGGCATGAGCTCGGCCAGGTTGCAGGGACGCAGCCGGTTGTCGAGCTGGTGCTTGATGATGTCTTCCCAGCCGTCGCGGCAGGCGCCGGGCGATCCCGGCAGCGCGAAGAGATAGGTGCCGCCGGCGACGCCCGCGGTGGCGCGGCTCTGGATCGTCGAGGTGCCGATCTTCTGGTAGCTGAGCCAGCGGAAGAGCTCGCCGAAGCCGGCGATCTCCTTCTCGTAGACGGCGTGGAAGGCTTCCGGGGTGACGTCGCGGCCGGTGACGCCGGTGCCGCCGGTCGAGATCACCACCTCGATGGCGGGGTCGGCGATCCAGGCCTTGAGCTGGGCCACGATCGCGTCCTTCTCGTCGCGCACGATGCGCCGGTCTCGGACGCGGTGGCCGGCGGCGGTAATGAGTTCGACCAGCGTCCGGCCCGACTTGTCGTCGGCCTCGCTGCGCGTGTCGGAGACGGTCAGGACGGCGATGTTGACCGGGAGAAACGGGCGCTGCTCATCGATTGTCGGCATGGCGGCGATCATCCGGCTCGGTCGTGCTGTCGAGGGCGATATAGGTCGGCCATTGCCCGGCGGCAAGCGCGTCGAGGTCGGGTGAAGGCTGCCCGAGACGCTGGCGATAGATCCAGTAGTTGGCCAGCACATGCTCGGTGAAGACGCGCGTCTCGCGCGACGGGATGCTCTCGATGAACAGCAGGGGATCGCGGCGCAGCTCCGGCGCCTGATCCCAGCGCTGCACCGCGCCCGGCCCGCCATTGTAGGCGGCGGCGATGAGCACGAGATTGCTGCCGATCTGCTCCTGCTCGATGAGGCTAACGATGTATTCCTGCGCCAACGCCAGGTTGAGCTCGGGCTCGGCCAGTGCCTCGCGCTCGCCGTGGCGGGCGCCGCTGGCGAGCGGCACCCCGGTGCGCTTCGCCATGGCGTGCGCCGTGGCCGGCATCAGCTGCATCAGCCCCAAAGCGCCGGCGTTGCTGCGCACCCGCGGCGAGAATTGCGATTCCTGGCGCATCACCGCGAAGAGCAGCGCCCGGTCGACGGTGAAGCCGCCGAGCGGCGTCCAGCGCGGCACCGGATAGAGCGCGTGGTCGCGATGGCTTCTGTCGCCCTCGGCGGCGCGCGCCGCGAGCTGCAGGCTCAGGCCCGGCATGTTGGCGCGGTCGGCGACGGCAACCAGCGCGTCGAGCAGCTGCGCCCGCGCGTGCGGCGCCAGCACCTTGAGCTCCGCCTCGGCGCGGCCGGTCTCGCCCACCTGCAGCAGCGCCAGCGCGCGGCGGCCGGCGGGCACGCTCTCGAGCATGTCGGCGTCGGTCGCGGTGAAGGGCGCGTTCTCGAAATCGAGCGGGGTGTCGATGCCGAGCGTGCGCCGCGCCAGCAGGCCGTAGAAGGTATGCGCATGCTCGGCGGCGATGCGCAGCCAGTAGTTGAACAGCTCCGGGTGCCGGTCTCTGAGCTCGACCCGCGCCGCCCAGTAGGCAGCCGCCGTGATCATCCATTTCGATTGCCCGTGGGCGCGCACCACCGCCTGGAAGTGGTCGCCGGCCTCGGCATAGCGGCCGAGCCGCCAGGCGGCGAGCCCGGCCTGCCAATTGGCGGCCGCCGCAAAGGCCGGGCTGTGCGTGGCCGCGCTCAGCATCAGCGCCTCATGCGCCATGCCGGCGGCGAGGTAGCCGGCGGCGATGATCGTGCGCAGCCCGTCCCGCTGGGCGGCGCTCAGCAGATGCTTGGCGTCGTAGCCGGCGAGGGTGAGCTCGGCGCGGCGCGGCTCTTTCGCCGCCAGCGCGCGGATCTCGGCGCGAAGCTGCTCCGCCTGGCGGCGCTCGGCTGGGGAGAGGCGGCCCTCGCCGGCGGCATCGTCCTCGTCGTCGAGGCTGGGCGGCGGCAGGACGGCGATGGTCGGCCGCGCGGGGGCGGCGGCGCCGTGCGGGCGGCGGCGCAGCGCCAGCCCATAGATCGCCTTCGCCTCGGGCTCGTCGGCGTGCTGCGCGAGCCAGCGCGCGAACTCGCCATAGCTCGCGCGGTAATGCCTGGCGAGGTAGCGCTGCGCCTCGACGGCGCCGATCAGCAGCCGATCGTCGAGCGCGCGAACGACGCGGTCGGCCTCGGCCCAACGCTCGGCCTCCTGCAGGGCGAAGATGCGGCGATAGCGTTCGGCGTCGGCTGCCGAGAGCACGGCGGGCAGGTCGGCTTCGCGCAACCTCTCGTCGCCTGGAGTGAGGGCGGCGGTGCGGACGGACTCCGCCCTTGCGCTGCTGATCGGGAGCGTCGCCAGAGTGCCGGGCAAAGCCGCGAACACGACAAGAAGTCCGAGCCGCGTCCAAGATTTGCCAGGCCGGAGGTCGTATCTCCTGCCCTGCATGGTGAACGCCAATAGACTATTGGCGCGCAAGCTGGCAAGCGAAAATGCTGCTCAAATTTGAGGCAATTTCGGGTTACTCGTGGGATACTGAACTGATTCCCGTGACTTACTGTCCGTCCTTCAATTTCGACTGGAGCGCCAGCAGATCCCGCCACGCTTCACCTTTTCGGGCAGGGCTGCGCAGCAAGAAGGAGGGGTGATAGGTGGCGATCGCCGGGATGGGGCGGTCGATGCCCTCGCCCTCGAGCGAAAACCAGCGCCCACGCAGCCGCATGATGCCGTCGGCGCGGCCGAGCAGCGCGCCGGTCGCGGTGCCGCCGCACAGCATCACCGCCCGCGGACGAAGCAACGCGATGTGCCGCCAGACGAAGGGCAAGCAGGCGGCGATCTCCTCGTTGGTCGGCTTGCGGTTGCCCGGGGGACGCCAGAACAGCACGTTGGTGATGTAGGCGTTGCGCCGCCGCTCGTAGCCGATCGCCGCCAGCATCCGGTCGAGCAGCTGGCCGCTGCGGCCGACGAAGGGCCGGCCGAGCCGATCCTCGTCGGCGCCCGGCGCTTCGCCGATCACCATGAGCTCGGCGCCGGCGACGCCGTCGGCGAAGACGGTGTTGGTGGCGGTGCGCTTCAAGGCGCAACCCTC
>JASHTP010000443.1 GCA_030040495.1 Alphaproteobacteria bacterium | reverse complement strand
GGCGTGCTCATGCAATTGCCTTCGCCCAGGCCCTTGGCGCCGAGCGGCGTCACCGGCGACGGCGTCTCGCTGTGGAGGATCAGCGGCTCCGGCACCTCGCAGGCGGTGGGGACGAGATAGTCGGCGAAGCTGCCGGAGAGGAAGCTGCCATCCTCGCCATAGACGAATTCTTCGCAGAGCGCCGCCCCCACCGCATTGGCGAAGCCGCCGCGCACCTGGCCATCGGCCAGCGCCGGATTGAGGAGGCGCCCGGCATCGTGCATGGTGACGTACCTGTCGATGCGCACCCGGCCGGTGTCGCGCTCGATTTCGACGCCGCAGAAATCGAAGATGAAGCCGTAGGCGGCGGAGCTGTTGATCTCCTCCGCCTCGTTCGGCGCGGCGAGCGTGGGCGGCGTCCAGAACGCGGTCTCGCGCAACGCGGGCTCGACGCCGTCGCCGAGGTTCTGCGGCGCCCAATGGCTGGCGCCGGCGACGCGCGAGAAAGCGAGCGCATTGTCGGGATTGAGGCGGGCGAAGATCCGGCCGCGGGCGAAAGCCACCTCGCCGGGCGCGACGTTGAGCAGCGGCGCGGCGATGCGCGCGAGCTTGTCCCGCAGCCGACTCGCCGCCAGATGCGCCGCGCCGGCGACCGCGCCGGCGAAACGGCTCGAATAATTGCCGGCGGCGATCGACCAGGCGTCCTTGGCGGTGTCGAGCTCGGTGACGATGCGGAGCTCGGCCGGCGCGAGGCCGAGCACGTCGCCCACCACCTGCGCCAGCACGGTGCGATGGCCCTGGCCTTGCGGCACCGAGGCGACATGGACGCTGACGCCGCCCAAGGGATCGAGCGCCACCGTGGCGGTCGCCTGGGCGCCGCTCTTGGGCCCGGCCTTGCGCCGCTCCTCGGGCGTCAGCACGGTGGTGATGTAGCCCATGTTGGAGATCGAGGGCTCGACCACCGCGGCGTAGCCGATGCCGTAGAGGCGGCCCGCTTCGCGCGCCGCATCGCGCCGACGCTTCAGCTCGGCGAGGCCGCCTTCTTCGACGGCGATCGCGATCGCACGTTGGAAATCGCCGGAATCGAGCAAGGCGCCGGCAGGGCAGCGCCAGGGAAAGGCGCCCGCCGGCACGAGGTTGCGGCGGATCACCTCGAGCGGATCGAGGCCGAGCTCGACGGCCACGCGCTGCATCAGCCGCTCGAGCGCGAAGTAGACCTGCGGGCCGCCGAAGCCCCGCACCAGGCCGGTCGGCGTCTTGTTGGTGAGCACGACGCGGTTGCGGATGGCGAGATGGCGGAGCTTGTAGGCGCCGCTCATGTTGCCGTGCATGCGGTAGATCGTCGCCGGCTCCGGCGCGCGCAGATAGGCGCCGCAATCCTCGAGCTGGTCCCAGCGGAGCGCCAGCACCTCGCCGCCGTCGCTCACCGCCGCTTCGAGCGTGGTGACGCGGTTGGTCGCCGAGGTGGCGGCGACGAGATGCTCGAGCCGGTCCTCGATCCATTTGACCGGCCGCCCGGCCAGGCGCGCGGCGACGCACATCAGCACGATATAGGGGAAGACCGACTGCTTCACGCCGAAGCTGCCGCCGGAATCGGGCGGCGTCTTGAGGCGCAGCCGGTTCGCCGGCACCTGGAGCGCCAGCGCCATCACCGGGTGCATGGCGAACGGGCCCATGAAGCTCGAGGTCGCTTCATAGGCCCCGTCGCCGGCATGGTACTGCGCGAGGACGCCGAGGCATTCGATCGGCGTCACCGCGTTGCGCGGATAATCGACGGTGACCGCGACGCGGCGCGACGCGGCGGCGAAGGAGGCCTCGGGATCACCGTAGCGGAAGCTGCGGTCGCTGACCACATTGCCGCCGACCGCGGGATGGAGCACCGGCGCATCGGCCGTAGCGGCGCTGCGCGTGTCGATCGCGGCGGGCAAAGGCCGGTACGCGACCGCGATGCGGTCGAGCGCATCCTCGGCGCGGTAGCGATCCTCGGCCAGCACCACGGCGACGGGCTCGCCGACATAGCGCACCCGGTCGATGGCGAGGCACCAATGCTCCATCTTCTGCTTGACGCCGACAGTGAAGGGCCGCGTCCAGCGCCTGACCTCCTCGCGCGTCACCACCGCGGCGATGCCGGGCATGGCGAGCGCCGCCGAGGCGTCGATGGCGACGAGCTCGGCATGGGCGTGCGGTGAGCGCAGGATCGCCGCGTGCAGCGTCCCCGGCGCCAACGGCAGATCGTCGAGATAGCGCCCCTCGCCCAGCAGCAGCGCCGCATCCTCGAGCCGCTCGATCGCCTGGCCGACGAGCGGCGGCGCGACACCGGCCTCCGCGCTCATCCGGTCCTCCCAAACGTGCCGTTTCGCCCGCGGCTTCTCACCGCCTCATAACAGCGCATCGGCCGTAGGGCTGCAATGCCACGGGAGCGTGCTGCCGCCGCTCACCGCCTCAGAGGAACAGCGTCTCCGCCTCGACGCCGAGCAGGTACTTGCCGACCGTCTCGTAATGCGAGCGGCGGCCCTGGAGCTGTTGCGAGACGGCGTTGATGTCGCGCAGCCGGCGCTCGAAGGGGTTGCTCGCGAACACTGCGGTGGTGCCGACGGCGTTGTAGGCGTCGCCGGCGATCGCCCGCGCCTCGCGGATGCAGTGCGTCGCGGCGAGGCGGACCGACATGCGGTCGTCGACCGAAAGCTCGCCCTGTTGCGCCGAGCGCCAGGCGGCATCGAGCGTGCCGAGGATGTAGTGGCGCGCCGCGCGCAGCCGCGCCTCGAGCTCGCCCACCTCGGTCTGAATCATGGCGTTCATGCGCATGGTCGATTTGTAGCCGCGCGGCGTCTTCTCGTTGGCGACCGCGACATAGGCGTCGAGCATGCCGCGGGCGATGCCGAGCGCGACGCAGGCGAAGCCGCTGGCATAGAGCTGGTCGGTGCGGAAGCGATAGAGCGGCCCGTCCTGGCGCCGCTCGGCGGGATCGTCGCGGTTGAGGCTGAAACCGTCGGGGACGAAGAGATCGGTCACCGAGTACATGTCGCTGCCGGTGCCGTTGAGGCCGATCACGTCCCAGATGTCGGTCCAGACGATCTTCGCGACCGGGAACAGCAGCGTGCGCGGCACGGCGCCGCCGCCGGGACCGCGGCGCGGCGTGCCGTCCGGCTCGCAGGCGATGCAATGGCCGCCGAGCCAGGTGGCGTGATGGCCGCCGCTGGCGAAGGACCAGGAGCCGGTGACGCGCCAGCCGCCATCGACGGCGATCGCCTTGACCGGTGGCGCAGCGGCGCCCCAGGCGAGCACGGCGCGCCGTTCGCTCCAGATCTCGCGCGCCGACGCGGCCGGAAGATAGGCGGCGGCGACGGCGCAGACGCCGGTTTGGCCGAGGCACCAGGCGGTGCTGGCGTCGTGCCGCGCGACCTCCTCGAGCGCGCGCACGAAAGTCACGGGGTCGGTCTCGGCGCCGCCGAAGGCGCGCGGCAGCAGCATGCGGAAGAGGCCGGCCTCGAGCATCGCGTCGACCACGATCTGCGGCAGCCGCCGCTCGCGCTCGATCGCCGCCGCCTGCGCCGTCAACAGCGGCGCCAGCGCCTTCGCCCGCGCCACATAGTCGATCGCCGCCTCGCGCGCGCTCATCGTCGGCTAGGCGTCATACGCCATCGCCCAGCGCCAATCCTCGTGGCCCGGCGCGAAGCGGCGGTTGCTCTGCGCCGGGTTGCGGTTGACCAGCGGCCGCGCATAGAGCGGGTGCGTCATGCTGCGGATCTCGTGCTCGACGGTGTAGAGCAGCTTGCCGCTGTCGAGATCGACGATGTCCTTGAAGCGATACTGCCATTGATCGCTTTCCTCGAACACCAGCCCGCGCTTGCGGAGCTTCTGGTGCGGTCCCGAGAAGTCGGCGAGATAGACCTGGACGTGATGCCCGTCATAGGCGGCCAACGGACGGTCGGTCTCGCGATAGACGAAATGCTGGTTGTGCCCTACCGCGGCGCGGGCGAAAGGCCCCTGCCCGTCCTCGCCGGTCTCGGCGGGCGTCGCCAGGATCTCGCGATAGAAGCGGGCGATGCCGGCGGCGGCGCCGACCGGCACCTCGAATTCGACATAGGGCATGCCGAGGGTGATGCGGCCGAAACGCGCATCGGGCGTGTGGCAGCGCAGCCGGTTGCCCCAGGGCGACGTCGCCTCGACATAGTCATTGTGCTCGGCGAAGGCGAAGCGCGTGCCTTCGAGATCGCGCTTCACCCCAGCGAGCCGGCGCAGCAGCGCCTCGCGCTCGGGCAGCACCAGCCCGACATGGCCGCGCAGCACCTGCGGATTGCCGGTCGGCATGTGGAACTGGCTGCGGCCGATATTGATCCACATATTGTCGACGCCGGTCATGAGATAGGGATCGCGCGTCAGGCCCATGCCGCTGACATAGAAGATCGTCGCGATCTTCTGGTCGGGGATGCGCACATTGACGTGCTCCAGCGCGACGACATTGCCGAGATCCTCGGCCGCCCGGTCGTATTGCTGCTCCATCATCGACCTCGCTTCGGTCCAACGGGATGGACCGGGCCAGTTTAAGGGCAGCCGCCGTCGCTTTTCCAGCCATTCGCGAGAGGCTACGCTCTGCCCTGCGATTACCTCATGCCCGCCCGGAGAGCGCCATGCAGTTCTCGCCGCTGGTCGGCCGCATCGCCGGCAAGGGCGCCCGCGCCTGGAGCATTCATTTCGACGCCGTCCGGCAGCGCGCCCAGGGCCGCGACATCCTGTTCCTCACCGTCGGCGATCCTGACCAGCGGGCACCCGCCGCGGTGGTGGAGGCGACGGTGGCGGCGCTGCAAGCGGGCAAGACCGGCTATTCGCCCATCGTCGGCGATCCGGCGCTGCGCAGCGCCATTGCCGCGCGGGTCGAGCGCCGCAGCGGCGTCGCCTGCGCCGCCGAGAATGTCGCGGTGGTGCCGGGCACCCAGGCCGGGCTTTATGCTGCACTGCAATGCCTCGCCGGGTCCGGCGACGAGGTGGTGGCGCTGGAGCCGGTCTATGCCACCTACGAGGCGGTCGCCGGCGCCGCCGGCGCGCGGCTCGTCACCGTGCCGCTCGATCCCGCGGCCGGCTTCCACCCCGATCTCGCGGCGCTGGCCGAGGCGGTGGGGCCGCGGACGCGCGTGCTCTGGCTCAACAGCCCGCACAACCCGACCGGCGCGGTCTTCACCCGCGCCGAGATCGAGGCCATCGCCGCGCTCGCCCGGCGCCACGATCTCTGGCTGCTCTCCGACGAGGTCTATGAGGATCTGGCCTTCGCCCGGCCGCATCTGAGCCCGCGCAGCCTGCCCGGCATGGCGGAGCGCACGGTGGTGGTGTCGAGCCTTTCCAAGTCGCATGCCATGCCGGGCTTCCGCCTCGGCTGGATCGTCGGCCCGGCCGAGCTCATCGCGCATCTCTTCAATCTGCTGCTCTGCATGCTCTATGGCGGCCCGCCTTTCATCCAGCAGGGCGCGCTCAAGGCGTTCGAGCGCGACCTGCCAGAAGCGGCGGCGCTGCGCGAGGATTACCGGCGCCGTGCCGCGCTCTTCGCCGGCATCCTCGCCGAGGCGCCGCGCTGCCGCGTGATCCCGCCCGAAGGCGGCATGTTCGTGCTGCTCGACGTGCGCGGCACCGGCCTCGGCGCCGACGGCTTCGCGCGCGCTCTGCTCGAGGAGGAAGCGGTGGCGGCGCTGCCCTGCGACGGCTTCGGGCCCGGCGTCGTCGGCCATCTCCGCCTGTCCCTGACCGAAGACGACGCCATCCTCGCCGAGGCCGGCCGGCGCATCGTCCGACTGGCGCGCCGGCTGACCATCCGTGGCGGCGCATGAGCCCGCTCACCCGCGCGCGCTGCGCGGCGCTCGACGCGCAGGATCCGCTCGCGCCGTTGCGCGAGGAATTCCGGCTTCCCGACGGCGTCCTCTATCTCGACGGCAACTCGCTGGGCGCGCTGCCCCGGGCGACGCCCGATCGGGTCGCCGAGCTGATCGAGCGCGAATGGGGCCAGGATCTCGTCACCAGCTGGAACAAGCATGGCTGGATCGAGCTGCCGCGGCGGATCGGCGACAAGCTGGCGCGCCTCATCGGCGCCGGCTCCGGCGAGGTGGTGGTCGCGGATTCGACTTCGGTCAATCTGTTCAAGCTGCTTGCCGCGGCGCTGCGGCTTGCGCCCAGCCGGCGGGTGATCCTTTCCGAGCGCGACAATTTTCCGACCGACCTCTACATCGCCGAGGGGCTGACCGCGCTCCTCGGCAAGGGCCACGCGCTGCGCCTGGTCGAGAGCGACGCGCTCGCCGCCGCGATCGACGCCGAGACCGCGGTGGTGATGCTGACGCACGTCAACTACCGAACCGGCACGATGCACGACATGGCGGCGCTGACCGAGGCGGCGCATCGCGCCGGCGCGCTCATGCTCTGGGACCTCGCGCACAGCGCCGGCGCGGTGCCGGTCGATCTGACGCTGGCCGGCGCCGACTTCGCCGTCGGCTGCGGCTACAAATACTTGAATGGCGGGCCCGGCGCGCCTGCCTTCCTCTGGGTCGCGCCGCAGCACCAGGAGCGCTTCTCGCAGCCGCTCTCGGGCTGGCTCGGCCATGCCGAGCCTTTCGCCTTCGAGCCAAGCTATCGCCCGGCGCCGGGGATCGGCCGCTTTCTCTGCGGCACGCCGCCGGTGCTGTCGATGGCGGCGCTCGAGGCCGGCATCGACGTGATGCTGGCGGCGGAGCCCGCCGCGCTGCGCGAGAAATCGATCGGCCTCACCGACTGCTTCATCGCCGCGGTCGAGCAGGCGGCGGAAGGCCTCGGGCTCGACCTGGTCACGCCGCGCGACGCTGCGCGCCGCGGCAGCCAGGTCTCCTTCCGCCACGTCGCGGGCTATCCGGTCATGCAGGCGCTGATCCAACGCGGCGTCATCGGCGATTTCCGCGCGCCCGACATCCTGCGCTTCGGCTTTGCGCCGCTCTATACGCGCTTCGTCGACGCCTGGGACGCGGCCGCGGCGCTCGTCGAGGTGCTGAGGAGCCGCGCCTGGGACCGCCCTGAATTCCACCGGCGCGCCGCGGTGACCTGAGCGAGGGGACGATGGCGAGGAAGAGCAAGCCCGATACCGGCGGAGCGCACACCGATTTCAGCGGCGAGATGAGCTATGGCGACTATCTCCATCTCGACCGCCTGCTCGACGCGCAGCATCCGAAATCGCCGCAGCACAACGAGATGCTGTTCATCATCCAGCACCAGACCACGGAGCTGTGGCTGAAGCTGGTCATCCACGAGCTCAAGGCGGCGATCCGGCAGATCGAGCGCGACGAGCTCGCGCCCGCCTTCAAGATGCTGGCCCGCGTCTCGCGCATCATGGCGCAGCTCATCCAGGCCTGGGACGTGCTGTCGACCTTGACGCCGAGCGAGTACATGGATTTCCGCGCCGCGCTCGGCCACTCCTCCGGCTTCCAGTCGCACCAGTTCCGCGCCGTCGAATTCCTCCTCGGCAACAAGCGGCGCGAGCTGCTGGCGCCCTTCCGCCACCGCCGCGCGATCCATGCCGAGCTCGAGGCGCTGCTCAAGGCGCCCAGCATCTACGACCGGTCGATCGGGCTGCTGGCGCGGCGCGGCCTCGCCATCGACGACGCCGCGCTGAGCCGCGACTGGAGGGAGCGCTATTGCGCCAACGCCTCGGTCGAGGCGGCGTGGATGGCGGTCTATCGCGACACCGAGCGCTACTGGGATCTCTACGAGCTCGGCGAGGAGCTGGTCGATCTCGAGGATTTCTTCCGCCAGTGGCGCTTCCGCCACGTCACCACGGTCGAGCGCATCATCGGCGGCAAGAAGGGCACCGGCGGCACCGCGGGCGTCTCCTATCTGCGCGGCCTGCTCGAGATCCGGCTTTTCCCGGAGCTGTGGGATCTGCGGACGGCGCTGTAGGGCGGACTGCATTTCCAACCTGCGTCCTTGACGTTCCTGCTGCGCTCTTCCTATAGCGGGAACCGCAAGCGGCGCGTCGGGGCGCCGTCGGCACGGCATTGAGGGACGCGGCATGCTCCGATCGGTTGCGCATGCGCTGAGCGACGGGGAGGCGGATCTGCGCAGCAAGCTCATCGGCATCTACGCCATCCTCGTCGCCGCCAATCTCGCCGCCTGGGCCTGGGCGCTCCTCGCCTTCCGGGGATATCCGGTGCTGCTCGGCACCGCGCTCCTCGCTTACGGCTTCGGCGCGCGCCACGCGGTCGACGCCGACCACATCGCCGCCATCGACAATGTCACGCGCAAGCTGATGCAGCAGGGCCAGCGCCCGGTCGGCGTGGGCTTCTTCTTCTCGCTCGGCCATTCGACGGTGGTCGCGCTGGCCTCGGCGGGCATCGCGCTTGCCGCCGCCGCGCTCGAGACCCGCTTCGCCGGCTGGCGCGAGCTGGGCGAGCTCGTCGGCACCGGCGTGTCGGCGGCCTTCCTGTTCCTCATCGCGCTCGTCAACCTGGTCGTGCTCGTCCAGCTCTACCGCGCCTTTCGCCGCGTGCGGCGCGGCGGAAGGCTGGTCGAGGACGAGCTCGAGGGCTTCCTGTCGCAGCGCGGGCTGCTCGGCCGCATCTTCCGGCCGCTCTTCCGCTTCATCGGCGCGAGCTGGCAGATGTACCCGCTGGGCTTCCTGTTCGGGCTCGGCTTCGACACCGCGACCGAGGTCGGGCTCCTCGGCATCTCCGCCGCCGAGGCCGCGCACGGGCTCTCGCTCTGGTCGATCCTGGTGTTCCCGGCGCTCTTCACCGCCGGCATGTCGCTGGTCGACACCACCGACAGCGTGCTGATGCTCGGCGCCTATGGCTGGGCCTTCATGAAGCCGCTGCGCAAGCTCTACTACAACCTCACCATCACCTTCGTCTCGGTGCTGGCGGCGGTGGTGGTGGGCGGCGTCGAGGCGCTCGGCCTCGTCGTCGAGCGGCTCAGGCCCGAAGGCCGCTTCTGGAGCGCGATCGGCGCGCTCAACGATAATTTCGGCAGCTTGGGATTCCTCATCATCGGCGTCTTCGCCGCGAGCTGGCTCGTCTCGATGCTGGTCTACCGGCTGAAGCGCTACGACGAGGTCGAGGCGACGCGGGGGTGAGGCCGCGAGGCCCTTGCGCGAGCAATAATCGGCATAGACCCGGTCCCTGTCGTCCGCCCCGAATCTCGATGGCCCGTCGTCGTTGCGGCCGAGATCGGCGCTGAAGCCGTCGTTGCCGAGCAAGGCGTCCTTCGCTGCCGAGATCGCGATTCCCCGGGATGACGGAGTTACCGGGCATCGGGCGATCGAATGGCCGGCGCGTGCGGCTCGCCAGCGCGATTGCGCTGACGAACGCGCAGTCATCTGTTCGCCAGGACGAGATTGTCGAGGTCGCTCGACGTCACGGCGCCTTGCCGCAGACGACGCCGCGATCGGCGTCGCGCGCCTGCTCGACGGCGTAAGCTCGGTACTGCCGGTACATGCTGCGATAAGTGACGTAGGGGTCAAGCGACGTGCGGTCGATCTCCCGCACTTGATCGAGCCAGCGCTCGCTGGTGTCGACCGTGTACATGCCGAGCCGGCCCCAATCGGCGGAGTCGAGCACCTTGCCGGAGGCAACCCAGCTCCAGGGGTCGGCGGCAAGATCGAAGCCGCTGCCGGCAAGGTCGCGCACGCTGCTCGTGCTCAGCAGCGGCAGGTAGAGGTAGGGGCCCGGCGGGACGCCCCAGACGCCGAGGGTGAGGCCGAAATCGGTCTTGCGGGCGGGAATGCCCATCCTCTTCGCCACATCGATGAGGCCGGCGAGACCGAAGGTGCTGTTGATGACGAGCCGCAGCAGCGTGTCGCCGGCGCGGCAGGGCTTGCCCTGCAGCAGGTGATTGGCAAAGTCGACCGGGCTCGACGCATTGCGCAGAGCGTTCCGAATGCCGTTGCGGGCCGGGGCGGGCAGGACCCGGCGATAACCGGTGGCGAGCGGCCCGAGCAACGCCTGATCGAACGCGGAATTGACCCGGTAGAGCGCGCGGTTCGTCGGCTCCATCGGGTCGTTCACTGCGGCGAATTCGGCGGCCGCCTCGGCGTCGCCGGCGGGCGGCGGCGCGGCGCAGGCGGCGAGCGCGAGCAGGAGGAGGCCCGCCACGGCGCCACGGTGACGCGGGCCAGCGCCGTGAAGCGCGATGGCAGGTCGGTAGATCACAGCTGGGGCCCAAAGAGCCGCATCAGGCCAGCGGCGCAGGGCCGGCGCCTTGACCCAGATCAAGGCAGCGACCGCCTGCATGCGCAAATTCGGCTTCCCGCATCGGACCCGCTGATCCGCCCGCGCGGCTATCGACGATCACGAACAGATCGGCCCGCTCGAGCCACGCAAAGGCATGACCTAGATCAATGTGCGGGGGCGCCGCGCATCGTGAAATGACGCCCGCGACCGAAAGCGCAGAACCTTGATACGGCGGCAACGCCGAAGTTCGCACGTGCACGCAACGCAGTCACACTCATCCGGAGGAGTAAGCAACGTGGCTATGAAAATCTGTTCGGCCGTGGCGGTCGCCGCATTCGCAATCGGCGCTTTGGCGTGGTCCGCGCCGGCGGGCGCTGATCAAGGCGGGGTGAAAGCCGGAGTCCTCACCTGCAACGTCGCCAGCGGGTGGGGCTTCATTTTCGGCTCGACGCGCGAGCTCAGATGCAGCTACTCGCACGATCATGGCCCGCTCGAGCGCTATGTCGGCCACATCAACAAGTTCGGAGTCGATATCGGCTACCAGTCGGGGGGCGTCATCGTCTGGGCGGTCTTCGCGCCCACCGCGGATGTCGGCAAGGGTGCTCTGGCCGGCGCCTATGGTGGTGTCAGCGGCGGCGCCTCGGTTGGCGTCGGCGCCGGCGCAAACGTGCTGATCGGCGGCTTCCAGAAGTCGATTACGCTGCAGCCGGTCAGCATCGAAGGCAGCACCGGCCTCAACGTCGCTGCCGGCATCTCGCAGGTCACGCTGGTGTTCCAGCCCTGAGACGGCAGGCGACGGGGGGTGAGGCGGGCTAGGCGGGAACGCAGAGCCGCGTCAGCTCTGCGACCGAACCAAGCCCGTCGACGCCCGCGACGCAGTCAGCGAGCCGCTTCGCCTGCGCATCACCCAGCACCGGCGCGGCGAGGCTCATGAACTTCGCCTCGAGGCGGTTGCCTTGCGCCGCGAGGTCGCTCGCTGGCACGCCGCTGTCGTGGCGCGCCTCGAGCACGCGCCCGTCGGCGAGGGTCACCTTGAGCTCGGCCAAAGTGTGCGGCCAGTCGCGGGCGAACTCGACCGCGACCTTGTCGCGCAGCCGCTGCAGCGCGGGATCGCCGGCGTTCGCCGGGCTGTAGGTGGCGAGGCTCGCCGTGTCGATCCCGGCGAGCGCCAGGGCGGTGGTGAGGCGCAGCGAGAACTTGGCCTCGAGCCCGGTCTTCGGCGCCGGGATGTGGCAGACCCGGGCGGCGCCCGCCTCCACCGTCAGCGCCACCGCGCGCACCGCCTCCGGCGCGAAGCCCGGGGCGCGGCGCACGGTGCGCGCGCATTCGATCGGCGCGTGCGTCAGGTAGCAGGCGGCGTGATATTTGAAGAGGTTGTTGCCGAGATGCCAGCCGCCCGGCGGATCGGCGAGGGCCGCCTTCGGCCGGAAGTCCGGGCTCTCGGCGTCGGCGAAGCCCTGCGCGCATTCCAGCACGTCGTCACGGCTGGTAAAGCCGCGCGCGGCGAGGCTCGCGGCGAAGAGCCCGTTCTGCGCCGCCTTGCCGGCATGGAGCGGCTTGCACATGGTGCCGAACATGGATTTGAGCCCGGCCGCCTGGGTCCCGGCGATGCCGAGCGCGGCGGCGGTACGGGCGGCGTCGAGGCCAAGGAGATTGGCGGCGGCGGCCGCGGCGCCGAAGCTGCCGACCGTGCCGGTGTTGTGGAAGCCGCGGGCGTAATGGCCGGGCGAGACCAGCGCGCCGACGCGGCAGAGGGTCTCGTAGCCGGCGACGAACGCGGCCAGCAGCGCCGCGCCGCTCGCGCCGCGCGCCTCGGCGAGCGCGAGGATCGCCGGCAGGATCGGCACGCTGGGGTGCCCACCCATGGTCATGTTGACGTCGTCGTAATCGAGCGCGTGCGAGGCGGTGCCGTTGACCAGCGCCGCCTGCTGCGTCGGCGCCTTCACGGCATGGCCGATCAGGCTGGCGACCGGTTTTCCGCCCTGCGCTTCGGCCTCGGCCAGCAGAATCGCCGACAGATCCTCGCGCGAGCCGGCGAGCGTCACCGCCAGCCAGTCGAGCAGACATTGCCGCGCCAGCGTGCGGATGTGCTCCGGCAGATCGGCGAAGCGAAGCGAGGCGGCGCGGCGGGCGAGCGCGGCGGTGACGGGGGCGGCTTCTGCGGCGGGTCGGGCGGGCGCTGCGGCGGTCATGCTGTCCTCCCTCTTTGACGCAAGGCTGGCATGCCGGCGCCGGCCCGTCCAGCCCGCCGCGAAGCGATTGCCAGACCGGCGGAAAAGACCCACCATGGGCCGCCAACGATTAAGACGAGGCCGTTCCGGCGACGCGCCGGCAAAGGTCCTCGCGGCAATTTCCAAGGGGAGGGACGCATGCAGCGATTGGATCGATCGATGCTGATGCTGGCGGCCGTTTTGCTCGCCGCCGCGCCGGCGCTTGCGGCGAACGCGCCCGGCGTCATCGACACCGAGATCAGGATCGGCCAGACCATGCCCTATAGCGGACCGGCCTCGGCCTATGGCGCGATCGGCAGGTCCGAGCTCGGCTATTTCGCGATGATCAACGAGCAAGGCGGCGTCAACGGCCGCAAGATCACGCTGGAGAGCCTCGACGACGGCTACTCGCCGCCCAAGACCTTCGAGCAGACGCGCCGGCTGGTCGAAGAGGACCAGGTCGCGGCCATCGTCTCGAGCCTGGGCACGCCGACCGGCGTCGTCGTGCACAAATACCTCAACGACCACAAGGTGCCGCAGCTCTTCCAGGCCTCGGGCGCGACCTTCTGGGCCGATCCCCAGCACTTCCCCTGGACCATCGGCTGGCAGCCGAACTATCAGACCGAAGGCGCGATCTATGCCCGCTATCTGCTGGAGCACGATCCCAAGGCGCGGATCGCCGTGCTCTATCAGAACGACGATGCCGGGCGCGACTACGTCAAGGGCTTCAAGGATGGGCTCGGGCCCGACGCGGCCAAGAAGATGATAGTCGCGGTGGCGAGCTACGAAGTGACCGACGCAACGCTCGATTCGCAGATCGTCAGCCTGCAGGCCTCGGGCGCCACCGTGCTGTTCAACAACTCGACGCCGAAATTCGCCGCCCAGGCGATCCGCAAGACCTACGATATCGGCTGGCGGCCGCTGCACTTCCTGATGAGCGTCGCCAACTCCGTCTCCGCCGTCATGGCGCCGGCCGGCCTCGAGAAGGGGCAGGGCATCATCACCGCACAATATCTGAAGGATCCCAACGACCCGCAATGGGCGAACGATCCCGCGATGAAGGACTGGCTCGCCTTCATGAAGAAGTACGACCCGCAGGGCGATCTCGGCGACATCTTCAACGTCTATGGTTACTCGGTGGCGCAGACGATGGTGCAGGTCCTGAAGCAGTGCGGCAACGATCTCTCGCGCGAGAACATCATGAAGCAGGCGGCGAGCCTCGACATGCCCCTGCCGATGCTGCTGCCCGGCATCCGCGTCCATACCGGCGCCACCGACTACTCGCCGATCACCAGGATGCGGCTCGCCCGCTTCGAGGGCAAAAGGTGGGTCCCGTTCGGCAAGGTGATCGGCGAATGAGCGGAGCGACCCTCTTCGACAAGATCTGGAATGCGCATGCCGTCGCCGATCTCGGCGACGGCTACGCGCTGCTCCATGTCGACCGCCATCTGCTGCACGATCTCGGCGGCGGGCGGGCGGTGATGGACATCAAGGAAAAAGGCCTGGCGCTGCGCAATCCCGGCCTCACCTTCGCCACGCCCGACCACGCCATCTCCAGCGCCCCCGGCCGCGCCGGCACCAGCGAGACCGGCAAGCGGCTGCTCAACGATCTCCGCACCTTGTCGCACGAATACGGCGTCCGGCTCTTCGATGTCGGCGAGCCCGGCCAGGGCATCGTCCATGTCATCGGCCCGGAGCTGGGTCTCAGCCTTCCCGGCGCACTCATCGTCTGCGGCGACAGCCACACCTGCACCCATGGCGGCATGGGCGCGCTCGCCTTCGGCATCGGCTCGAGCGAAGTGACGCATGTGCTGGCGACGCAATGCCTGATCCAGCGCCGGCCGAAGCGCCTGCGGGTGAGCTTCGAGGGCGCGCGCGCCGCCGGCGTCACGCCCAAGGACATGATCCTCTATCTCATCGGCCGCATCGGCGCCGCCGGCGGCACCGGCTATGCCGTCGAATATGCCGGCGGCGCGGTGCGCGCGCTCGAGCTCGAAGGCAGGCTCACCCTCTGCAACCTCTCGATCGAGCTCGGCGCCAAGATGGGCATGGTGGCGCCCGACGACACCACCTTCGCCTATCTCGCCGGCCGGGACTTTGCCCCCAAGGCCGAGCTGTGGGACGAGGCGCTCGCCTATTGGCGCCGGCTCCCTTCCGACGACGACGCCGTCTTCGACCGCGAAGAGCGCATCGACATGGCCGCGGTGGCGCCGCAGATCACGTGGGGCACCAGCCCCGAGCAGGTGATCGCGGTGAGCGAGCGCATCCCCGATCCCGCCGGCATCGCCGATCCCGGCAAGCGCCGCGCCGCCGAGGCGGCGCTCGCCTATATGGGCCTTGCGCCGGGAACGCCGATCGCCGGCACGCGGATCGAGCACGTCTTCATCGGCTCCTGCACCAACAGCCGGCTCTCCGACCTGCGCGCCGCCGCCGCGGTGGCGAAGCGCGGCAAGGTCGCGCCGCACGTGCGCGCCTGGGTCGTGCCGGGCTCGGAGACCGTCAAGCGCCAGGCCGAGGCCGAAGGGCTCGACCGCATCTTCCGCGCCGCCGGCTTCGATTGGCGCGAGCCCGGCTGCTCGATGTGCCTTGCCGCCAACGGCGAGACCGTGCCGCGCGGCGAGCGCTCGGTCTCGACCTCGAACCGCAACTTCGTCGGCCGGCAGGGGCCGGGCGCGCGCACCCATCTTGCGAGCCCCGCCATGGCCGCCGCCGCCGCGCTCGCCGGCGCCATCGCCGACGTGCGGACGTTCGGAGGCTGAGGGGGCGGACAAAGGGATTTGGCGCGGAGGACGCGAAGGATGCGCAAAGGACGCAGAGGATCGTTGGTCATTGTCGACATAACCTGCGGCGACCGCTCGTGTCTCGGCAATGATTCCTTGGCGTCCTCCGCGAATCCTTGGCGTCCTCCGCGCTAAAGATTTTTCGGACACACCCCGACAAATTCGGCGGCGATCGAGGCAGTCATGGACAAATTCACCCAGCTCAAGGCGATCGCGGCGCCGCTGCTGCGCGAGAATGTCGACACCGACATCATCGTCCGCATCGAGCGGCTGGTCGGCGCCACCTTCCGCAACGAGCTCGGCCGCTACGCCTTCGAAGCCTGGCGCTTGCGCCCCGACGGCACGGAAGACCCGGACTTCGTCCTCAACCGCGAGCCCTACCGAAGCGCACAGATCCTGCTCGCGCTCGACAATTTCGGCTGCGGCAGCTCGCGCGAGGGCGCGGTCTGGGCGTTGAAGCAGAGGGGCTTCCGCGCCGTTCTGGCGCCGAGCTTCGGCGACATCTTCTTCAACAATTGCTACCAGAACGGCGTGCTGCCGGTGATCATGCCGAATTCGGCGGTGCAGGCGCTCGCCCGCCAGGTCGAGGCCGATCCCGGGCGCAAGCTGGTGACGGTCGATCTGGTGCGCCAGGTCGTGGTGGCGCCCGACGGCGGCGAGACCGCGTTCGCGATCGACCGGCTGCGCCGCGAGGCGCTCCTCGACGGGCTCGACGATATCGGCCTCACCTTGAAGCGCGAGAGCGAGATCGCCGCCTTCCAGGCGCAGGACCGCGCGCGGCGGCGCTGGATCTGGGCGGTGGAGACGGGGCGATGAGCAATCTGAAGCAGGTGGTCGTCATCGATGGCGAAGGCATCGGCCCCGAGGTCATAGGCGAGGCGCGCCGCGTGCTGCGCTGGTTCGTCGCCGAAAAGCATCTTGGCATCGAGACGCGCGACGCGCTCTACGGCGTCGAGGCCTTCCGCCGCACCGGCAAGGTCGTGCCGGACCAGACAATGACCGCGCTCAGGACCGCCGATGCCATCCTGTTCGGCGCCACCGGCGGCCCGGCCTACGACGCGCTGCCGGCCGAGGCGAAGCGCGAGGGCAATCTGCTGCGCATGCGCAAGAGCCTCGACCTCTTCGCCAATCTGCGGCCGATCGTGGCCATCCCGGCGCTGGCCGAAGCCTCCTCGCTGAGGAGCCGCGTGCTCGAAGGCGTCGACTTCGTCATCCTGCGCGAGCTTTCGAGCGGCCTCTATTTCGGCGAGCCGCGCGGCATCGAGACCTTGCCCAACGGCGAGCGCCGCGGCGTCAACACCCATGCCTACACCAGCTCCGAGATCCGCCGCGTCGCCCGCTTCGGCTTCGAGCTGGCGCGGACGCGCCGGCGCCGGCTCTGCTCGGTCGACAAGGCCAATGTCATGGAGGCGGGGCAGCTCTGGCGCCAGGAGGTGCAGGCGCTGCACGATGCCGAGTTCGCCGATGTCGAGCTCAGCCACATGCTCGTCGACAATTGCGCCATGCAGTTGGTGCGCGCCCCCGCCCAGTTCGACGTGCTCCTCACCGACAACATGTTCGGCGACATATTGTCGGACGCGGCGGCGATGGCGGCGGGCTCGCTCGGCATGCTGCCTTCGGCCTCGCTCGGCCCGGTGGGGCCGGATGGCCGCCGCCCGGCGCTCTACGAGCCGGTCCATGGCAGCGCGCCGGACATCGCCGGCAAGGGCGTCGCCAACCCGCTCGGCGCCATTCTCAGCCTCGCGCTGGCGCTGCGCCTGACGCTGGGCGAGCCCGGCGCCGCCGACCGGCTGGAGCGCGCCGTGCGCGACGCGCTCGGCACCGGCGTGCGCACCCGCGACATCATGCATGAGGGCGGCCGGCTCGTCGGCACGCGGGCGATGGGGGACGCCGTGCTGGCGGCGCTGGAGCAGACGGCTTAGCGCCGATTACTTCCGGGATAATTGCGCCGCTCGCGGCAGGCGGCGAGGCTGCCGATCCCTTTCTTCGCAGGCAGGCTCGACCATGACGGCATCGGCACAGGACACGAAGCGACCGCGCCTCCCCTTCTTCTACGGCTGGGTCGTCGTCGCCGTTTGCTTCATCACCATGGGGGTGGGCGTCAATGCGCGCACCGCCTTCTCGCTGCTCTTCCCGCCGATCCTCGCCGAGTTTCATTGGCAGCGCGGCGTCACCGCCGGCGCCTTCTCCTTCGGCTTCCTCGTCTCGGCGGCGTTGAGCCCGTCGCTCGGAAGGCTGATGGACCGGCACGGCCCGCGCGTGGTGATGGAGCTCGGCGTCGCCCTCACCGCCGCCGGGCTGCTGCTGGCGACCCTGGTGCGCGAGCCCTGGCAGCTCTACCTGACCTTGGGCGTCCTGGTCGGCGGCGGCAGCGTCTGCCTCGGCTATACCGGACAGTCGCTGTTCCTGCCCAACTGGTTCGTGCGCCGGCGCGGCCTTGCCATGAGCATCGCCTTCTCCGGCGTCGGCATCGGCTCGATCGTGCTGCTGCCATGGCTGCAGAGCCTCATCGTCCATGCCGGCTGGCGCAGCGCCTGCACCGTCCTGGGGGTGCTGGTGCTGGCGCTGCTGGCGCCGCTCAACCTGCTGCTGCGGCGGCGGCCGGAGGATATCGGCCTCGCGCCCGACGGCGACGGCGCCGCGCCGGGAACCGCGCCGAGGCGCGCCGTCACCATCGCCGACCCCGCCTGGGCCGCCATCGACTGGACCTTGGCGCGGGCGCTCGGCACCGCGCGCTTCTGGTGGGTGGCGTTGGGATATTTCTGCGCCCTTTTCGCCTGGTACGCGGTGCAGGTGCACCAGACCAAATACCTGGTCGAGATCGGCTTCAGCGCCGGCGACGCCGCCTGGGCGCTCGGTTTCGTCAGCCTCGCCGGCATTCCCGGCCAGATCGCGCTCGGCCATCTTTCCGACCGCATCGGACGCGAATGGGTGTGGACCATCGGCAATCTCGGCTTCGTGCTCGCCTATCTCTCGCTGCTGCTGTTGCGGCAGATGCCGAGCCCGGCGCTGCTCTACGTCATGGTGGCGGCGCAGGGCGCGCTCGGCTACGGCCTCACCTCGGTGATCGGCGCGATCCCGGCCGAAATCTTCGAAGGCCGGCACTACGGCACGATCTTCGGCACGGTGATGCTCGCCTCGATCCTCGGCGGCGCCGCCGGGCCCTGGCTCACCGGCGCGCTGCACGACGCCACCGGCTCCTACGATCTCGGCTTCTCGATCGCCATCGGCTGCAGCCTGATCTCGGCGCTGGCCATCTGGCGCGCGGCGCCGGGCAAGGTGCGCGCGGTGGCCGGGCGGAGGGCGCGAAGCTAGCCGAGCCGTGTCACCATCCTCGCGCACGGGTTCGGCCTTGCCGCAACCGCCGAAGCGCGATGCATACGGGGGCGCGACACCGGCTCATCCGGCGCCTGTCCGCCAATTATCGTCGCCGGAAGCCGACAACGCGACAGTCGGCAAAATAAAATTAACTCATTGCGGCTAAGATCGCGAACATGGCTGCCAGCGATTTGGATCGTCGCCGCCATGGACTCGTGTCGAGATCGACGGGCTGCGACACAAAGCGCGACGCGGACCTGCCGGGCCTGGCATTGGCCCTCATTCCTGGCCGGCGATCGCATGATCGGCGCTTCAGCGAGGTGCCGGGCTGCGCAGATTTGGCCAAGGAGATCCCGCAATGAGTGACGCCAGCAAGTTTCGTCTGTCGGCCGGCGACCGCGCGCCCGTCTGCTTCGGCATCACGGCCAAGGGCTCGCTCTACGCGTTCGAAGAGCAGGCCGGACGGGCGGTCGTGCTCATCCTGGCGCGCAAGCTGGCAGCGCCCGGACTGTTACCGCTGCTCACCGAATTTTCCGCACGAGCGGAAGAGCTTTCCGCGCGCGACGTCGACCTGGTGGCGCTCATCGACGCCGACGTCGAGGAGGTCTTCGAGTTCAACTTCCGTCATCCCAGCCGGGCCACTCTGGTCGGCTCGCTCAACGACTTCCAGGACCGCATCGGCTTTGACGGCGAAGCGCCGGAGGTGCTGCTTCTCGATCGCAACCTGAGGGCGGCCGCGCGCATCGCCGGCGGCGACGCGGCGGGCATGGTCGCGGCGGCGATGACCGCGGCGAGCGGACTGCCCAGGGAGGCGGCGCACGACGTGTTGACGCCGGCCCCGGTGCTGCTTCTGCCCAACCTGCTCGATCCCGACTTGTGCCGGGAGCTGATCGACCTGCACCACACCGGCCCGAGCTTCGAGAGCCCCGTCCTCACCACCGACGCCCAAGGGCAGCCGCAGCACAAGCTCGATTACGCGCTCAAGAAGCGTCGCGACTTTCTGCTTGAGCGCGATCATCCCATGCATGTCCGGGTCAACGAGATCATCATGCGGCGCTGCGTGCCGGAGATCAAACGCGCCTTCCAGGTGGAGGTCGGCCACACCGACCGTTTCCTCATCGCCTGCTACCCCGGCGACGGCGGCCATTTCCGCCGGCATCGCGACAACCGGCCGGCGATCGTCGCGTTCCGCCGGTTCGCCCTGTCGATCAATCTTACCCTCAGTGCCGACGGCTACGAGGGAGGCTTTCTGCGGCTGCCGGAATTCAGCTCGCACAATTACCGCTGCCCCACCGGGGCCGGACTGCTTTTCTCCGTCGCCCTGCTGCACGAGATCACTCCGGTCGTGCGCGGCGACCGCTATGTCCTGGTCACGCATCTGCACGACGATGCAGGCGAGGCGCAGTGGCTGGCAATGCGCCAGGCGATGGCCGGCGAGGTGCCGACCGGCTCCTTGGTCATGGCCTGACCTCGCCGATCCGACCCGACTGAGCATTACCGGCTCGGCATCGTCGAGGGCGGGCCCTACGGCACCGGCTCCGGCACGGCGACACCCGCCTCGATCCTCGGCGGCAGGACCGCGCTTGCCGCCTAAGCCATCGTCCCGTCCTCGCGCCTGTAGACGGTGAGCCCCAGCAGCATGTCGACGCTGACCCCGTCGGCGGCGAGCGGCAGCACCAGCCGCTCGATGCCGCTATAGCCCTTGGCCGCCGCGTAATCCGGCGCGCCGCGATACCAGCGCGGCTCGCCGGCAAGGGCGGCGGTGAAATCGGCGTGGGTCTGCGTCGCGGGGAAGTGGGGAAAGACTTCGTCGAGCCAGTAGCCGGTGAAGTCGCGGCCGACCACGTCGCGATGGCCGGTGCCGAAGAGGCGGCAGCGGAAACGCAGCGGCGTGCGCGCGACATCGACGAGCCACAGCCAGCGTAGCAGGTCGGGCAGATCCGTCGGCTCGAAATGCCGGCGGCCGGGAAGGATATCCGCCGCCGGGCGGATCGAACGCCAGTACGCCAGCAGCCGCCGGACCCGCGCATCGCTATCCGGCGAAACCACCGGGTCGGACGTCATCCGCCGACGCTCCCTCGCCTGCGCCGCGCGACCGCCCCCCAGGCCGGCCGGCAATCCGTCACATGCCGAATCATGCAAATCACTATGTATAGTGGCGAGAGTTTCCCCGTCAATATTCTTGCGGCGGTCGTGGCTGGGCGCGGCCCGCGGCGGGCGCTATATAGAGAGAGTGAGGTACGTCTTTCCGATCCTCGTCGTCCTGGCCATGCTGGGCGCGCTCGGCGCGCTGGCGCTCGGCGTCATCAACATGGCGCGCGGCGGCAGCCCGCAACGCTCCAACAAGCTGATGCAGTCGCGCGTCATGCTGCAGGCGCTGGCGCTGCTGCTGTTCGCCCTCTTCATGCTGCTGTTCCGGCGCTAGACGATGGTGCGGCTGACGCGCATCTACACCAGAGGCGGCGATGCCGGCGAGACCTCGCTCGGCGACGGCAGCCGGGTGCCGAAGCAGGATCTGCGCGTGGCCTGCTACGGCACGGTGGACGAGGCCAACGCCGTCATCGGCGTGGCGCGGCTCCACGCCGAAGGCGAGTCCGACGCGATGCTCGCCCGCATCCAGAACGATCTCTTCGATCTCGGCGCCGACCTGTCGACGCCGGCGCCCCAGCGCGGCAAGGAGGCGCTGCGCATCGTCAAGAGCCAGGTCGAGCGGCTCGAGCACGAGATCGACGCGCTCAACGCCGAATTGAAGCCGCTCGACAGCTTCGTGCTGCCCGGCGGCACGCCCTGCGGCGCCGCGCTCCATCTCGCGCGCACCGTGGTGCGGCGGGCGGAACGGCTGGTGGCGGAGCTCGCCGCGCGCGAGAAGGTCAACCCCGAGGCGCTCAAGTACCTGAACCGCCTCTCCGACCATCTCTTCGTGCTGAGCCGCCATGTCAACGACCGGGGCGCACGCGACGTGCTGTGGCGGCCGGGCGCCAACCGTTAACCGCGATGAAGGTGAGATGACGGAAATGCTTGCCTTCGCGTTGTGCACGTGCACAATTCCCCGCCGCGCCGCAGCACGCGGCCCTGACCAAGGCTTGCTCCCGCCATGAAAGTCCTCGTCGCCGTCAAGCGAGTGATCGACTACAACGTCAAGATCCGCGTCAAGCCCGACAAGACCGGCGTCGAGACCGCCAACGTCAAGATGTCGATGAACCCCTTCGACGAGATCGGGGTCGAAGAGGCGGTGCGGCTCAAGGAAGCGGGCGCCGCCACGGAAGTGGTCGCGGTGTCGATGGGCCCCCAGGCCTGCCAGGAGACCATCCGCACCGCGCTCGCCATGGGCGCCGACCGCGGCATCCACGTGCTGAGCGACGCCGAGCTGCAGCCGCTGGCGGTGGCGAAGCTGCTGAAGGCCATCGCCGGGAAGGAGCAGCCGCAGCTCGTCATCCTCGGCAAGCAGGCGATCGACGACGACAGCAATCAGACCGGGCAGATGCTCGCGGCGCTGCTCGGCTGGGCGCAGGGCACTTTCGCCTCGAAGCTCAAGCTCGACGGCGGCAAGGCGCTGGTGACGCGCGAGATCGATGGCGGGCTCGAGACGGTCGAGCTCACGCTGCCGGCGGTGATGACCACCGATCTCCGCCTCAACGAACCGCGCTACGCCTCGCTGCCCAACATCATGAAGGCGAAGAAGAAGCCGATCGAGCAGCTGACCCCCGAGGCGCTCGGCGTCGACGTGACGCCGCGCCTCGTCACGCTCAAGGTCGAGGAGCCGCAGAAGCGACAGGGCGGCAAGAAGGTCGCCTCGGTGCAGGAACTCGTCGACAAGCTCAAGAACGAAGCACGGGTGATCTGATGGCCCTCCTCGTCGTCGCCGAGCACGACAACAAGGCGCTCAAATCCTCGACGCTGCACGCGGTGGCGGCGGCCGCCGCGATCGGCGGCGAGATCCATATCCTGGTCGCCGGGCGCAACGCCAGGCCGGCGGCGGACGCCGCCGCCAAGGTCGCCAGCGTCGCCAAGGTGCTGCTCGTCGAGGACGCGGCCTACGAGCACCTGCTCGCCGAGGACATCGCCGCGCTCGTCGTCAAGCTCGCGCCCAATTACAGCCACGTGCTGGCGACGGCCTCGACCTTCGGCAAGAACTTCCTGCCGCGGGTGGCGGCGCTGCTCGACGTGGCGCAGATCTCGGACATCGCCGGCGTGGTCTCGCCCGACACCTTCGTGCGGCCGATCTATGCCGGCAACGCGCTCGCCACCGTCCAGTCGAAGGACAAGATCAAGGTGATCAGCGTGCGCGGCACCGCCTTTCCGCCGGCCGAGGCGCAGGGCGGCAGCGCCACGGTCGAGACGGTCGCGGGCGCCGGCTCCGCCGGCCTCTCGCACTTCGTCGGCGCCGAGCTCTCGAAGTCGGAGCGGCCCGAGCTCACCAGCGCGCGGGTCATCGTCTCGGGCGGGCGCGGCATGCAGTCGGGCGACAATTTCAAGCTTCTGGAGAGCCTCGCCGACAAGCTCGGCGCCGCCGTCGGCGCATCGCGCGCCGCGGTCGACGCCGGCTTCGTGCCCAACGACTACCAGGTCGGCCAGACCGGCCAGATCGTCGCCCCCGAGCTCTACATCGCCGTCGGCATCTCCGGCGCGATCCAGCATCTGGCGGGCATGAAAGATTCTAAGGTGATCGTCGCCATCAACAAGGACGAAGAAGCGCCGATCTTCCAGGTCGCCGATTACGGCCTCGTCGGCGACCTCTTCAAGATCGTGCCGGAGCTCGACGCGGAACTCGCCAAGCGCCAGGGCTCGTGACCGCAGGGAGCCGGCCATGACGTCAAGCGACAGCATCCAAACCATCGGTGTCATCGGCGCCGGCCAGATGGGCAGCGGCATCGCCCATGTCTGCGCGCTCGCCGGCTACGAGGTGCGGCTCGCCGACATCGAGCCGAAGGCCCTCGAGCAGGCGGTCGCCACCGTCGAGCGCAACCTCGCCCGCCAGGTCGCGCGCGGACGCATCGGTGAAGCCGAGAAGTCGGCGGCGCTGAAGCGCATCAAGACCGGCACGCAGTTCGACCTCTTCCGCGATTGCGACGTGGTCATCGAGGCCGCGACGGAAAAGGAGGAGGTGAAGCGCGAGATCTTCAAGAAGCTGGTGCCGCTCTTGAAGGGCACGGCGATCGTCGCCTCCAACACCTCCTCGATCTCGATCACCCGCCTCGCCGCGGCCACCGACCGGCCGGGCCGCTTCATCGGCATGCATTTCATGAACCCGGTGCCGGTGATGACGCTGGTCGAGCTGATCCGCGGCATCGCCACCGACGAGGCGACCTTCCAGGTCATCCGCGAGCTCGCGGTGAAGCTCGGCAAGACACCGGTCGCGGCCGAAGACTTCCCCGCCTTCATCGTCAACCGCATCCTGCTGCCGATGATCAACGAGGCGGTCTACACGCTCTATGAGGGCGTCGGCACCGTCGAGGCGATCGACACTGCGATGCGGCTCGGCGCCAACCACCCGATGGGGCCGCTGGAGCTCGCCGACTTCATCGGCCTCGACACCTGCCTCTCGGTGATGCAGGTGCTCTATGAGGGGCTGGCGGATTCGAAATACCGGCCCTGCCCGCTACTGGTCAAATATGTCGAGGCCGGTTGGCTCGGCCGCAAGGTCGGGCGCGGCTTTTACGATTACCGCGGCGACAAGCCCGTTCCCACCCGTTGATGCCGGTCACGTTTCCGACACACGCTATAGCGCTGGCATTGCGGACCCTTCCGTGGCAGGATGCGCCGCGCCACGAAGGTCGTGCTGCCATGAGGTCACTGGTT
>JASHTP010000442.1 GCA_030040495.1 Alphaproteobacteria bacterium | reverse complement strand
GGCGGCGGTGCGGTCGGCGACGGCGCGCTCGGCGGCGCGCAGCCGTTCGACCGCCTCCTCGAGCTCGGCGCTCGCCGCCTGCCACTGCAGATGCAGCATCACCGCCTCGGCGCGGCGGATATGCTCCGAGAGGCGGCGGTAGCGCTGCGCCTGGCGCGCCTGCTTCTTCAGCGCGTCGAGCTGCGTCTGCAGCGTCGCCAGCACGTCGTCGAGCCGCGACAGATTCTGCTCCGCCGCCCTGAGGCGCAGCTCGGCCTCGTGCCGGCGCGAGTGCAGGCCGGCAATGCCGGCGGCCTCTTCGAGCAGGCCGCGGCGCTCGATCGGCTTGGCGTTGATGATGGCGCCGATCCGGCCCTGGCTCACCATCGCCACCGAATGGGCGCCGCTGGCGACGTCGGCGAACAGCAGCTGCACGTCGCGGGCGCGCGCCTCCCTGCCGTTGATGCGATAGCCCGAGCCCTCGCCGCGCTCGATGCGGCGCACCACCTCGATCTGGTCGTACTCGTTGTAATGCGCCGGCGCGCTGCGCCGGCTGTTGTCGAGCTGGAGCGTCACTTCGGCGACGTTGCGCGGCGGCCGCGACGTGGTGCCGCCGAAGATGACGTCGTCCATCTCGCCGCCGCGCATGCGCTTGGCCGAGTTCTCGCCCATCACCCAGCGCAGCGCCTCGACCAGGTTCGACTTGCCGCAGCCGTTGGGGCCGACGATGCCGGTCATGCCCGGTTCGATCGCGAGGTCGGTGGGATCGACGAACGACTTGAAACCGCTGAGCCGGAGCCTGGAGAAATTCACGGGGCGATCATCCGTCCTTGCCGGCGCGTCAGCTCTTCGGGGCCGCGGCCAGCTGCTTGTCGAAGACGTCGTAGGGCTGCGCGCCGTTCGGATCCATCTTGACGCCGTTGATGAAGAAGGTCGGCGTCGAATCCACGCCAAAGCTCTTCTGCGCGGCATAGGCCTGGGCTTCGACCGCGTCCTCGAGCGCCTTGTCGTCGAGGCAGCTCTTGATCTTGTCCTCGGCGACGCCGGCGAGCCGGGCGATGCCCGCCAGCGCCTGCTCGGGATCCTGCGCCGCCATCCAGGTGGCCTGGCTCTGATAGACCGCGTCGATGAAGGCGAAATAGCGCTCGGCCGGAACGCAGCTCGCCAGCATCGCCGCGCGCACGTCGAGCTGGTTCAGCGGGAAGACGCGAAACACCAGCTTCGCCTTGCCGGTCTCGATCCAGTTCTTCTCCACCTCCGGCAAGGTCGTCCGGTCGAACTCGGCGCAGTGCGGGCAGGTGAGGGAGCCGTACTCGATGATGGTGATTGGCGCTTCGGACTTGCCGAGCACATGGTCCTGCGCCTCGGGGGTCGGCCCCGGCGTCTCGGCACGGACCCCGGGCGGCAGGGCGGCAATCGACCCAACCAGCAAAAAACCAGCCAGGATCAACCAAATCTGACGCATCTCCCGCTCCGAACCACTAGATGTTGATGCTAGGGCCTCGCGCCGACCAATGCAAGCCGATGACACGAGAGTGTCATCATTCCCGGCGCCTGGCCGTGCCGATGACGGCCTCGCCGAGCCGCTCCAGTGCCTCCTTGAGCGCGCCGTCGTCGATAGCGGCAAGACGGTGCTCGAGCAACTGTCGTTCTTCGGCGGCAAGCGGCCGCGGCCGGGCCGGCGGCGGCGGCGACACCGCCGGCGGGCCTTGCTTCAACGCGAGTCGCGCCACCGCGCGATAGCCGAAGAAGGCGTTGATGCGCTCGATCAGCACGGGTTCGCGATGCTGCACCTCGAGGCCGAGGCCGGGCGCGACTCTGAGATGTAGCGTGCCGTCGCGCCGTTCGCCGCGCGGGAAGCTGAGCTTTTCCGGGGTCACGCCGGCCGCTAGGCTGTCGCTGATGATCGCCGGCCATTGCGCAACGAGCTGCGCTTCGGCGAAGCCGCGCTTGCCCAGCACCGCGCCGGCGATCTTCGGCACTTCCGCCGCGATCGCGCGCACCCTGCCGCGCCGCTCCTGCTCCACGCCCGACCCTCCCGGCTCACGCCGGCGGCGATTCCGCCGCGCCGGCGTCGCGCCGGCCTGTACTCACTGCCCGTCGCAGGCCGAATCCGACTTGACGCAATATTGCTGCCGGGCGGGCCCGGCCGTCGCGATGCAATTGCTCAGCGCCTGCTGCTCCGCCGCCTCGCGGGTGGGCGCCACCGCCCAGCCGACGCCGGGCGTTCCCGCGGCCGGATCCATGGCGACGGAGACGCACTGGCGGTGGAAGCTCATCACCACGGTGCACAGGTTGCGCGCCGCGTCGCTCGAATCCTTGGCGGTGCGGCAAAGCTGGAGCGCCCGCTCGCGCGCCGCCTGCTCGGTGGGTGAATTGACGTTGCGGCCATAGGCGAAGCCGTCCTTCGACACGTCGGCGGGAACGCCGACCGCAAGCGCGCCGTCGGCCGAAGCCGGCGTCGGTGCCAGCGCCGCCGCGACCGCCAAGGCGACCGCGAGCAACCCCCCTTTGGCGCCGAGATTGCGACCCGTTCTGATGCTCATCGATTCCCCCCATCGATGCTGAAGTCGTATCTTAGCGGCGCGCTTGCCGCTCCGCCACCGCCCTGGCGCACGCGTGTCGTCAATGATAGGGTTTCGATCGTCGCCGCGCATGTCCCGTTCTCCGCGCCTGATCCATCGAGCCGAGTCCGCCACGGCGCCGGTGGATCTCTGCGAGCTGCCGGAGCGGCTGCTCGCCTGGTATGACGGCCACCGCCGCAAATTTCCCTGGCGCGCGCCGCCGGGCGAGCGCGCCGATCCCTATCGCGTCTGGCTCAGCGAGATCATGCTGCAGCAGACGACGGTGGCGACGGTTGCGGGCTATTTCGGGCGCTTCACCGCGCGCTGGCCCGATCTCGCCGCGCTCGCCGCCGCCTCGCTCGACGAGGTGCTGCACGCCTGGCAGGGGTTGGGCTATTACGCGCGCGCGCGCAACCTGCATGCCTGCGCGCGCGCCGTCGTCGAGCGGCATGGCGGCGCCTTTCCCGCGGACGAGGCGGCGCTGGCCGATCTTCCCGGCATCGGCGCCTACACCGCGGCGGCGGTGGCGGCGATCGCTTTCGATCGCGCCGCGACGCCGGTCGACGGCAATGTCGAGCGGGTGATGGCGCGGCTCTTCGCCGTCGCCGAGCCGTTGCCCGACGCCAAGCCGGCGCTGCGCCGGCTCGCCCAGAGCCTGACGCCGGCGGAGCGCCCGGGCGACTACGCCCAGGCGGTGATGGATCTGGGCGCGACCCTCTGCACGCCGCGGCGACCCAAATGCATTCTCTGCCCGTGGCGCGAGGCCTGCCGCGGCCATGCCGCAGGCATCGCCGAGAGCTTGCCGGCGCGCCGCGCCAGGGCGCCGAAGCCGCTGCGCCGCGGCGTCGCCTTCTGGGCGGTCAAGCCCGACGGGGCGGTGCTGCTCCGCAAGCGGCCGGAGAAGGGGCTGCTGGGCGGCATGATGGAGGTGCCCTCGACGCTCTGGCGCGAGGCGCCGTGGAGCGAGGCGGAGGCGATCGCCGCCGCGCCCCTGCCGGCGAAATGGCAGCTGCTCCCCGGAACCGTCCGCCACACCTTCACCCATTTCCATCTCGAGCTCGCCGTGCTCGCCGGCGCGGTGAAGAAAGGGATCGGCGCCCACGGCAAGTGGGTCGCGCCCGAGGATCTCGCCGCCGAGGCGCTGCCGACGGTGATGAAGAAGGTGGTGGCGCACGCGCGCGGAGGAAAACGCCGGCGGTGAAGGCGATGCCGACCCTCTCCCCATGCGGGAGAAGGTGGTGGCGCCTAGCGCCGCCGGTTGAGGGGAAGGGCGACGCGCCGCTCGCCGGCGACGCGCGCCACCTCGCCTTCCCTCTCCCGCAAGGGGAGAGGGAGGGCAATGCGGTTCAGCCTCGCGCCTGCTCCGCCCGTGCCGCGGCGCTCGCCACCGCTTGCAGCGAGGCGGTGACGATGTTCTCGTCGAGGCCGACGCCGAAGAGGGTGCCGCCGCCGGGCGCGCGGACCTGCACGTAGGCGGCTGCCTTGGCGGCGGAGCCCGCCGTCACCGCATGCTCGCGGTAGTCGAGGAACTCGAGCGCCATGCCGCACTCCCGCCTGAGCGCGTCGATGAAGGCGTCGATCGGCCCATTGCCGCGCCCCTCGATGCGCCGCTCGGCGCCGTGGCGGCGGATGGCGGCGCGCAGATGTCGGCCGCTCCTTGCGTCGGGCAGCATCTCGTAATCGATGAGCGCGATGCCGGAATCGGCAGCGAGATAGGTCGCTTCGAAAAGCCGCCAGATCTCGGGCGCCGTCGCCTCCTTGCCGGTGCGGTCGGTCATCTCCTGGACGATGCCGCTGAACTCGACCTGAAGGAGCCGCGGCAAATCGAGGCCGTAATCGGTCTTGAGCAGATAGGCGATGCCGCCTTTGCCCGACTGGCTGTTGATGCGGATGATCGCCTCGTAGCTGCGGCCGAGATCGCGCGGGTCGATCGGCAGGTAGGGCACTTCCCAGACGCCGTCATTGCGCTTGGCGAGCGCGTCGAGGCCTTTCTTGATCGCGTCCTGGTGCGAGCCGGAGAAGGCGGTGAAGACCAGCTCGCCGGCATAGGGATGGCGCGGATGGACGGGGAGCTGGGTGCAGTACTCGGATGTCCGCACGATCTCGTTGATGTCGTCGATGACGAGGCCGGGATCGACGCCCTGGCTGAAAAGGTTGAGCGCCAGGGTCACGACATCGACATTGCCGGTGCGCTCGCCATTACCGAAGAGCGTGCCTTCGACGCGCTCGGCGCCGGCCATCAGCGCGAGCTCGGTCGCGGCCACTGCGGTGCCGCGGTCGTTGTGCGGGTGGACGCTGAGAATGACGCGGTCGCGGCCATGGATGGCGCGGCCGAACCACTCGATCTGGTCGGCATAGACATTGGGCGTCGCCATCTCGACCGTGCCCGGCAGGTTGACGATGGTCTTCTTCTGCGGCGTCGGCCGCCACACGTCGAGCACGGCCTCGCAGATCTCGACGGCATAGTCGAGCTCGGTGCCGCTGAAGCTCTCGGGGGAGTATTGATGGACGGTTTCGGTCTCCGGCATCGCCGCCGCGAGATCGCGGATGAGCCGCGCACCGCTTACCGCGATCTCGGTGATCCCCGCGCGGTCGAGGCCGAAGACGACGCGGCGCTGGAGGGTCGAGGTCGAGTTGTAAAGATGGACGATGGCGCGTCGCGCGCCGCGGATCGCCGCAAAGGTCTTCTCGATCAGCTCCGGGCGCGACTGGGTCAGCACCTGGATGGTGACGTCGGGCGGGATCAGCTTCTGCTCGATGATCTCGCGCACGAAATCGAATTCGGTCTGCGAGGCGGCGGGGAATCCGACTTCGATCTCCTTGAAGCCCATCTTCACCAGAAGCTGAAACAGGCGGCGCTTGCGCTCGGACCCCATCGGCTCGACCAGCGCCTGGTTGCCGTCGCGGAGATCGACGCTGCACCAGATGGGCGCGCGCTCGAGGGTGCGCGACGGCCAGTGCCGATCGGGCAAGTGGATGGGGGCGAAAGGTCGGTACTTCTCGATGGGCATGCGGGTCATGGCACGAAAACTCCTGAAAGGGGACGGAGCGACAAGAGGCGGCGGTCGCCGAGCGTCGGCGCTCAGCGACCGGTGCTAAGTCGCAGGATTTTCAGGAGGCGTGCAGGGGCCGCGGCGGAAAAGCGGTGCGAAGCGGGGGAAGGCATGGGGCAGAACTCACGCGGGGGAACCGGAAAAGGGCGACGGCCCGACACTCCTCAGAGCGTCGGGGCGATAAGTCGCAGGAGGTTCCGCCCGGTGGTCTGCATTGGAAAAAGACTAGAAGAGCGGGCGCGCCGCGTCAATGGGACTGTGGGTCGGGCCGCATGCCGACCGGCAGGCAGCTTATCGAGCCGCGCCGAGCTCCGCCCGGACCTTCTGGCGCAGCACGTCGATCGAGACCGGCCGGCCGCGATGGAGGAAGTGCCAGAAGGCCCAGCCGTTGCAGGCGGGCGCGCCCTGCACCTGGGCGCCGACCTGGTGGATCGAGCCGCGCGCCTCGGCGGCAATGACCGTGCCGTCGGCGCGCACCCGCGCGGTGAAGCGGCGCGACGCGTCGACCAGGAGATCGCCGGGCTTGATGAGCCCGCGCTCGACCAAAGTGCCGAAGGGGATGCGCGGCTCTTCGCGCTTGGCCGAGACCGTCACCGCATCGGGCGGCGCCGGCGCGACGGCTTCGATGCGCTCGCGCGCCAGCGCGGCGTAATCGGGATCGCGCTCGATGCCGATGAAGCGCCGCCGCAGCCGCTTCGCCACCGCGCCGGTGGTGCCGGTGCCGAAGAAGGGATCGAGCACGAGGTCGCCGGGCCGGGTCGAGGCGAGCAGCACCCGGTGCAGCAGCGCCTCGGGCTTCTGCGTCGGATG
>JASHTP010000441.1 GCA_030040495.1 Alphaproteobacteria bacterium | reverse complement strand
CGGCCATGGCGGCGCTCTCAGAAGATCGCGGCGAGCGCGCGGCCCAACGAGGTCTGGTAGCGCGTGTCGACGTCGACATAGGCGCTCATGCCGGCGCGCAGCGGCCGCGCGGGATCGGGATTCTCGACCTCGAGCCGCACCGGCAGGCGCTGCACCACCTTGACCCAGTTGCCGCTGGCGTTCTGCGGCGGCAGCACCGAGAACTGCGAGCCGGTGCCGGGACTGAGGCTGGCGACGCGCGCCTTGAAGCTGGCGCCGGGATAGGCGTCGATGGTGACCGTCGCCTCGTCGCCGGGCTTCATGTGGGTGAGCTCGGTCTCCTTGAAGTTGGCCTCGATCCAGGGGCGATCGGTCTCGACCAGCGAGAAGGCCGGCACCGAGGCGGAGAGATAGGTGCCGACCGGCAGCTTGTCGACATTGGTGACGACGCCGTTGGCCGGCGCGTGGATCACGGTATAGCCGAGATTGAGCTGGGCCTGGTCGAGCTCGGCCTTCGCCTGCTGCACCAGCGGGTGCAGGTCGGTCGGAATGTCGGGATTGCCGCCGAGGCTCGCCAGCACGTTGGCGATCTGCTGCTGAATGGAAGCGACCTGCTGGCGCGCCGTCACCAGGCGGTTCTGCGCCTGATCGAAGGCGGCGTCGGAGGTGACATGGGTCTCGAGCAGGTGCTTCTGCCGGTCGAATTCGCGCTGCTGATAGGCGAGCGTGTCCTCGGCCGCGGCGAGATCGGCGAGACGCTGCCGGTAGGTCGCGCGCAGCCCCTCGATCTGCAGGCGGACGGCGGCGAGCTGGGCCGCGTCGCGATCGAACACGGCGCGGTAAGGCCGGTCGTCGAGGCGGATCAGCACCTGCCCCGCCTTGACGTACTCGTTGTTGTGCACCTCGACGGCGACGACGCGGCCGGAAACGTCGCTGCTCACCGGCACCATGTCGGCCTGCACATAGGCGTCGTCGGTCGAGACGTAGCGCCCCGAGGTCAAGTACCACCAGCCGCCGCCGATGGCGATGGCCACCGGCACCGCGATCATCAGCACCAGTCGCAACAGGCGCGCGCGGCTCAGGCGCCGCGGACGGTCCGCCAAGCGGTCGCGAACGCTGCCGGAGGTCGTGGAACTCATGGGGCGGTCTCCGCCGTTTGGCGTTGCGCAGGCGAGGCTTTGGTTTCGTCGTCGCCGCGCCGTTCGGACAGGTTGCCGCGCACGCGCAGCAGCAGATCGATGAGGCGCTCGCGCTCCGCATCGGCGACGCCGGCGAAGGCATCGGCATAGACGGCGTCGGCGAGCGCGCGGCCGCGAACGAGCATAGGCCGGGCGCGTTCGGTGAGATAGAGGCGATGCGCGCGGCGGTCGGCCGGATCGTCGCGGCGTTCCACCACCCCCGCCTCCTCCATGCGGTCGACCAGGCGGGCCACCGTGATGGGCTCGAGGTCGAGCAGCTCGGCGAGGCCCGACTGGTTGATGCCCTCGCAGCGCTGCAGATAGGAGAGCACTTGCCAGTGGGCACGGGTGAGGCCGAGCGGCCGGGCGCGCTGCTCGAAGCGCTTGCGCAACAGCCGGGCGATGTCGTGCAGAAGGAAGCCGAAGCTGCGGTCGAGGGAAGGCTGGGTCATCGCCGTGATATAGTGAGCCTGCTTATCATAAGCTCGGCTGTTCTCGGGAGGCAGCCTTGCAGAAAGCGCGGGGGTGGGGAAGATGGCGGAAAGCCCCGGAGGAGAACCCATGCCAGCCACCGCCAAGCCGGCCGCCCGCGAAGCGGCGCCGCGCGCCCCCAACGATCTCCAGCCCTATTGGATGCCGTTCACGGCCAACCGCCAGTTCAAGGCGCATCCGCGGCTGCTCGTCGCGGCGCAGGGGCTCCATTACACCAGCATCGACGGCCGCCAGGTGCTCGACGGCACCGCCGGCCTCTGGTGCTGCAATGCCGGCCACGCCCACCCGCGGATCGTCGCGGCGATCCAGGCGCAGGCCGCCGAGATGGACTACGCGCCCGCCTTCCAGATGGGCCATCCCAAGGCCTTCGAGCTCGCCGCGCGCGTGGCGGCCCTGGCGCCCGGCGATCTCGACCACGTCTTCTTCACCAATTCCGGCTCCGAAGCGGTCGACACCGCCTTGAAGATCGCCATCGCCTACCACCGCATGCGCGGCGAAGGAACGCGGACGCGGCTCATCGGCCGCGAGCGCGGCTATCACGGCGTGGGCTTCGGCGGCATGTCGGTGGGCGGCATCGCCAACAACCGGAAATTCTTCGGCCCGCTGCTGTCGGGCGTCGATCATCTGCCGCACACCTACGACCGCGCCAAGCAGGCCTTCTCGCGCGGCGAGCCCGAGTGGGGCGCGCATCTCGCCGACGAGCTCGAGCGCATCGTCGCGCTGCACGACGCCTCCACCATCGCCGCCGTCATCGTCGAGCCCGTCGCCTGCTCCACCGGCGTGCTGGTGCCGCCCAAGGGCTATCTGCGGCGGCTCCGGGAGATCTGCAGCAAGCACGGCATCCTGCTCATCTTCGACGAGGTCATCACCGGCTTCGGCCGGCTCGGCACGAATTTCGCGGTCGATTATTTCGGCGTCATGCCCGACCTCGTCACCGCCGCCAAGGGCATCACCTCGGGCACGGTGCCGATGGGCGCAGTGATCGTGCGCAAGGGCATCTACGACACCTTCATGACCGGGCCCGATTACGCAATCGAGCTGTTCCACGGCTACACCTATTCGGGCCACCCGCTCGCCTGCGCCGCGGGCCTCGCCGCGCTCGAGGTCTATGCCGAGGAAGGGCTGTTCGAGAAGGTGCGCGCGCTCGCGCCCTACTGGGAGGAGGCGGCGCACAGCCTCAAGGGCCTGCCGCACGTCATCGACATCCGCAACATCGGCCTCATCGCCGCGATCGAGCTCGAGCCCATTGCCGGCCAAGCGGGCAAGCGCGCCTTCGACGCCTTCCTCAGCGCCTACCAGCAGGGGCTGCTGATCCGCACCACCGGCGACATCATCGCGCTCTCGCCGCCGTTCACCGTCGGCAAGCGCGAGGTCGACGAGATCTTCGGCCGGCTCGCCGCGGTGCTGAAAGAGACGCGCTGATGGCGCTGGCGCAGAACATCGCCGTCGACCGGGAACGGCTCTGGCAGAGCCTGATGGCGATGGCGAAGATCGGCGCCACCGAGAAAGGCGGCTCGAAGCGCCTGGCGCTGAGCGATCTCGACCGCGAGGGGCGCGACCTCTTCGTGCGCTGGTGCCAGGAGGCCGGCTGCGCGGTGACCGTCGACCGCATGGGCAACATCTTCGCCCGGCGGCGCGGACGGCGCGCCGACCTCGCCCCGGTGGCGACGGGCAGCCATCTCGACACCCAGCCCACCGGCGGCCGCTTCGACGGCGTCTACGGCGTGCTCGCCGGCCTCGAGGTCATCCGCACGCTCAACGATCTCGGCTACGAGACCGAGGCGCCGCTCGAAGTGGCGGTGTGGACCAACGAGGAAGGGGCGCGCTTCGCCCCGGCCATGCTCGGCTCGGGCGTCTTCGCCGGCATCTTCGACGAGGCCTACGGCCATGGCCGCGCCGATGCCGACGGCGTCAGGCTCGGCGCCGAGCTCGGCCGCATCGGCTATCTCGGCGCGGCGCCCTGCGGCGGGCGCCGGCTCGGCGCCTATTTCGAGGCGCATATCGAGCAGGGCCCGATCCTCGAGGCCGAGGGCAAGACCATCGGCGTGGTTGAGGGCATCCAGGGCATAAGCTGGTTCGAGGTGACGCTCACCGGCAGCGAGAGCCATGCCGGCACGACGCCGATGGAGCGCCGGCGCGACGCGCTGCTCGGCTGCGCGCGCCTGGTCGAGCGCATCAACCGCCTCGCGCTCGCGCATCCGCCGGGGGTCGCGACGGTGGGCGTCGTCGAGATCGGCCCCGGCTCGCGCAACACCATCCCCGGCACCGCCTTCTTCACCGTCGATCTGCGCCACCCGCAGGCCGAGGCGCTGGCGGCGATGAAGGCGCAGCTCGAAGCGGAGGTCGCCGACGTCGCCGCGGCGCTCGGGCTCGACCGGCGCTGCGCGGAGATCTGGCATTCGCCGCCGATCCACTTCGATCGCGGCTGCGTCGACGCCGTGCGCCGCGCCGCGCGGGAGGCGGGCTATTCCGCGCGCGACATCACCTCGGGCGCCGGCCACGATGCCGGCAATGTCGCGCAAATCGCGCCGACGGCGATGATCTTCGTGCCCTGCGCCGGCGGCATCAGCCACAACGAGGTCGAGAGCGCCAGCCCCGAGGATCTCGCCGCCGGCTGCAACGTGCTGCTGCGCGCGATGCTGGAACGCGCCGCGGCGGCGTGACGCGCCGCGCATTAACCTTAACCGCCGGCCGGCGGCCATGCGGATTTTCTTAACGCTCGCGCGCTAGTCTCCGCCGCGAAGGAGAAAGAGCAGTGGCTCAATGGCTCGATCAGGACGGCGCCAAGGCGGTCGCGGTGCTGGCCACCGCGACGGTGCGCCAGCTCGGCCGCGCCGCTCCGGTGGTGGCGAGCCTGCAGCGCCTGCTGCGCGAGCGCAGCAAGAGCGCCTACGAGCAGGCGTGCGACCATTTCGACGACCTCGACGCCGAGGTGCGCCGGCGCATCGCCTCGAGCGCGCCGGCGATCGCCCGCAGCCGCCCCAGCCGTCGGCGCCCGCCGCCGACTTTGGGCGGTCTCCTCGGCGCGCTCAACCGGCGCTGAAACTCCGCCGCACGCTCGCTCCAACCTCGACGGTCGGCTGACCCGCTCTCAGGTCGACCTCGACGTCGCGGACCGCGGCGATCCCTACCGCCCGGCCGGCGGCGCACGGTGCCCTCGACGCGCCTCACGTCCGCCAGCTCAGCAGATAGCGCTCCGCGCGGCCGATCAGCCAGCCGATCGCGAGTCCCAGGACGGACAGGATGGCGACGCCGGCGATCAGCTTGTCGGTGGCGAACAGCGCGCCGGCCATCAGGATATAGGCGCCGATGCCGTAATCGGCGCCGATCATCTCGGCGGCGACGAGCAGGACGATGGCGATCGATGCGGAGATGCGGAAACCGGAGAGGATCGCCGGCAGCGCCCCGGGAATGACGATCTTGCGCACGATCGACAACCAGGAGAGGCCGAAGGACTGGCCCATGCGGATGAGGTTGCGGTCGACATTGTCGATGCCGCCGTAAGTGGCGATGACCATCGGGAAGAAGGTGCCGAACAGGATCGTCGCCACCTTCGAGCCCTCGCCGATGCCGAACCAGACGACGAACAGCGGCAAGAGCGCGATCTTCGGGATCGGGAACAGCGCCGAGACCAGCGGCAGCAGCCCGGCCCGCGCCAGCGAGAACAGCCCGATCAGCAAGCCGACGGCGATGCCGAGCAGGCTGCCGAGCGTCCAGCCGACGGCGAGGCGGTAAAGGCTGACGCCGAGATGTTTCCACAGCATCCCGGTACGGACGAGGTCCATGAACGCCGCGAAGGCCTGCGACGGGGCCGGCAGGACGATGTTGCTGATGATGCCGTAGCGGCAGCCGAGCTCCCACAGCAGGATGATGGCGACGAAGACCACTGGCGCGACGATGCCGAGCGGCCTGTGGGTGAAGCCGCCGCCGCGGAACGGGACCGGGCGGGCCGCGCGGTCGCGCGGCGTCGCCGGCGGGAGCGCAGGGCGGGGCTGCGCGATCTCATGCGACATCGGCGAGCTCCCTGTCGGCCTGGCGCGCTTCCTCGCGCATGATGAGCCAGACCTGACGCTGCAGCTGCTCAAGCTCGGCGAGACGGTCGGGGCGCTCGGCCAGCGGCATGGCGATCTCGACGACCTCGCGGATCTTCCCGGGACGGCGCGAGAGCACGATGATCCGGTGGCCGAGGCGCACCGCCTCGGCGAGATTGTGGGTGACGTAGCAGGCGGAGAAGCGCTCGCGCGTCCAGAGCTCGACGAGATCGTCCATCAGCAGCTCGCGCGTCTGGCTGTCGAGGGCGGAGAGCGGCTCGTCCATCAGCAGCACGGCCGGACGCACGCTCAAGGCCCGCGCAATGGCGACGCGCTGCTTCATGCCGCCGGACAGCTGGCGCGGCCAGGCCTTGCGGAAATCGGCGAGCTTGGTGCGGGCGAGCACGTCGTCGATGACGGCGCGCGCCCGCTTGCCCCTGATGCCGTGATCCTCCAGCACCAGGCTCACATTGCCCTCGACCGTGCGCCAGGGCAGCAGGGCGAAATCCTGGAAGATGTAGGTCAGCGGGTTGAGCGAGCCGGGAGGCGGCTCGCCCGACACCAGCACCCGGCCGGACTCGGGCCGTTCCAGCCCGCCGATGAAGCGGAGCAACGTCGACTTGCCGCAACCCGACGGACCGATGATGCAGACGATCTCGCCTTCCTTGACGGTGAAGGAGATATCGCTCAGCACCTCCGTCTCGCCGTAATGGTGACCGACATTCTCGAGGGACAGTTCCATGGCTTGAGCCTCTCTTCGCGGGACGGCATCGCCCGCGCGGCGACGCGCTCAGAAGGTCTTGACGAAGCCGCTGTCGACAAGCCTCGCCAAGGAGGAATCGGGCGGCACCATGCCTTCCGCCTTGAACCAGTCGAGCTGATCCCTGACGCTGGTGAGGTTCAGGCCGGCGTCGGGGCTGATGCGCATGGCGCCGGCGCGGATGAGCGCGTCGGCCTTGTCGAGCGGCTGGTCGGCATAGACGTATTTGTGGATCATCTGCACGATCGCCTCGGTCTCCTCCTTGTTCATCTTCTTGTCGACCAGCGCGGCATTGTAGTCGTCGACGCCCTTCGAGTAGGCGGCGAGGAAGCGCTTCACCAGATCGGGCCGCCTGGTCAGGTTGGCAGTCGAGGTGAAGACGGTCGTCACCTGGTAGTTCGGGATGAAGTCGGCGATCTTGCCGATCTCGACT
>JASHTP010000440.1 GCA_030040495.1 Alphaproteobacteria bacterium | reverse complement strand
GGCCCTTGCGGCAGCGCCGGCAGCGCCGTGCCCGGCGTGGTCGGCGCCTCGATGTGCAGCAGCATCACCGAAGCCGGCGGTCCCGGCAGCAGCTTCAGGTCGACCCGACTGCCCGGCGGCAGCGACAGCATCGTCTTGAGCGCCAGGGTGCCGTAATCGGTGCGCAGCAGCAGCGCGCCGTTGCCGCCGCGGCCGACGACGACCGCGGCGAGCGTCGCCGCCAGGAGCAACGCCGGCGGCGGCTGGAAGGCGAGCTCGATGGCGGCCTGCGCCGCCGCCGCGGCGACGCCGGGGATGAGCGGCGCGCTGGAGGGCGAGACGTTGCCGAGCGTGTCTGCCATGGCCGCGTCCCGCCGCCCGCCTCAGAGCGCCTGGTCGAGACGCTGGAAGATCGCCTCGACGTCGCTCGCCGCTTCGCTGGCGGGATGGCGCGTCAGCAGCGAGGCCTGATGGCGGATGCTGTCCCTGACATGCTCGTCGCGCCGGACGATGCCGGCGAGCGGCGGCTCGAGCTTGAGGAACTCGCGGCAGGCGCGCAGCAGGGTGCCGTAGACGCGCTCGCCCTCGCGCTGGTTCGACACCATGTTGACGACGATCTGAATGCCGTCGGCAAGCTGCTCCATCGCCGTCACCTTGATGTAGGCGTAGGCGTCGGTGATCGCGGTCGGCTCGTCGGTGGTGATGACGAGGCAGGCGCGCGACTGGGCGGTCAGCAGCCGCACCGTGCGCTCGATGCCGGCGCCGAGATCGAGCACCACCCAATCGTAGGTCTGCGACAGCAGGTGCAGCTCGGTGCGCAGCGCCATCAGCCGGCTCGCCGGCAGGGTGGCGAGGCTGCCCGAGCCGGAGCGGCCGGCGATGATGTCGAAGCCGCCTTCGTAGCGCGTCGCCGCCTGCGCCAGGGTCGCTTCGCCGGCGATGACGCTGGCGAGGTCGCGCTCGGGCGTGACGCCGAGCTGGACGTCGACATTGGCGAGGCCGAGATCGCCGTCGAAGAGCAGCGCCCGCTTGCCCGCCTTGGCCATGGCGTGGGCGAGCGTGATCGAGAACCAGGTCTTGCCGACGCCGCCCTTGCCGGAGGCGACGGCGATGATGTTGCGCTTCAGCGGCGCCGCCGCGGCCGAGGGCGCAGGAAACGCCTGCACGATGGGGGCTGGCTTCATGGTGATCCTCTCATGGCATGGGCCTGCCGCGGCTGTTGCACGGGTTTCGGCAGGATGAGGCGGGCAAGGACGACGGGATTGAAGGCCGCCAGGCCCTTGGCGATGTCGGGCGAGGTGCCGGCCTCGGCGAAGGCGAGACGCAGCGTCTCCGAGCAGGCGACGATGCTGCCGAGACGCTGCACCATGTCGAGGCGGGTGACGACCATGCGGCCGACGCCGAGGTCGCGGAAGATGCGCGCCATCTCGACCGTGTCGACCGCGTCGCCGCCGGCGGGCAGCACCAGCACGGGCTCGGCGCCGCTCGCGGCGATGAGCTGCGACAGCTCGCGGCGGTCGCCGATGCTGTAAGGGTTGATGCCCGGGGAGTCGACGAGCAGCAGCTCGCCGGGCGCGAGGTCGGCGCAGAGCGGCGCCAGCCGCTGCGCGCTCTCCGCGCGATGGAGCGGGAGGCGAAGGACGCGGGCGAAGGCCTCGAGCTGCTCGATGCCGCCGGCGCGCACGGTGTCGGCGGTGACGAGGCGCACCGGCTTTCCCGCCATCGCCGCGCGGGTTGCGAGCTTGGCGACCGATACGGTCTTGCCGGCACCGGGCGGGCCGACCACCAGCAGCGGCCGGCGCACCTCGCCGTCGAGCGGCGAGAAGGAGAAGAAGGTGGCGAAGGCGCTCGCCAGCGCCAGCAGCGGGTCGTCGGTCTCGAACGGCAGCGCCGCGCAGAGGATCTTCTCGATCACCAGCGGCGACAGCCCGTGCGCGGAAAGCGCCTCGTTGAGCGTGTCGATGACGTCGGGCTCGATACCCGCCGCCAGCGGCTCCGGCCGCTCGACCGCGGCGGTGACCCGCGTCGCGCCGTCGTCGCCCTCCTCGGTCGAGACGATGACCGCGTCGGGTCCGAGCCGAGCGCGCACCAGCGCCATCGCCTCGCCCATCGTCGCCGCCGTGAAGGTCCTGAGCCGCATGCGTCAGATGCTTCCCACCGTCTTGATCTTGGCCTTGGGATGCACTTCGTTCTGCGAGATGACCACGGTGATCGGCCGGAAGCGCTCGATGATCGAACGCACATAGGGCCGGATCGCCGGACTGGTCAGCAGCACCGGGGTCTCGCCCAGCATGGCGTGGCGCTCGAAGGTGGTGCGCACGGCGGCGATGAACTCCTGCAGCCGGCTCGGCGGCATGCTCAGATGCCGCTCCTCGCCTTGCCCGGTGAGCGCCTCGGCGAAGGCCTGCTCCCAGGCCGGCGACAGGCCGACGAGCGGGATGAAGCCGGACTCGTTGGTGTTCTGCTCGCTGATCTGGCGGGCGAGCCGCGCGCGCACATGCTCGGTGATGACGCTGATGTTGCGGCTGTAGCCGCAGGCCTCGGAGATGCCCTCGAGGATGGTGGGCAGGTCGCGCACCGAGACGCGCTCGGCGAGCAGGTTCTGCAGCACGCGCTGGATGCCGCCCACCGAGATCTGGCTCGGCACCATGTCGGCGATGAGCTTCTGATGGCTCTTGTCGAGCTCGTCGAGCAGCTTCTGCGTCTCGGCGTAGGACAGCAGCTCCGCCATGTTGTCCTTGATCACCTCGGTCAGATGGGTGGTGATCACGGTCTGCGGCTCGACCGCGGTGTATCCGCGGAAGGTCGCCTCCTCGCGATGCGATTCCGCGACCCATTGCGCCGGCAGCCCGAACGTCGGCTCGACCGTGGGCTCGCCGGGGATCGAGATCGTGCCGCCGCGCGGGTCCATCACCAGCAGCATGTTGGGCCTGAGGTCGCCGCGGCCGGCCTCGATCTCCTTGACGCGAATGACGTAGGTGTTGGCCGGAAGCTGCAGATTGTCCTGGATGCGCACCGACGGCATGATGAAGCCGATCTCGGCGGCGAGCTGGCGGCGCAGCGCGCGCACCTGGTCGGTGAGGCGGGTGCCGTGGTCGCTGTTGATGAGGCTCAGCAGCCCGTAGCCCAGCTCGAGCCGGAGCTGGTCGATCTGCAGCGCCGTCTGGATCGGCTCTTCCTTCACCGGCGTGGCGGCCTTGGCCTGTTGCGCCGCCGCCTCGCTGGCGGCCGCCTTCTCCTGCCGCTCCGTCGCCTTCCAGGCGCCGCCGCCGGCGACCACCGCCAGCAGCAGGAAGGGCAGCGTCGGGATGCCGGGCAGCAGCGCCAGCGCCAGCATGAGGAAGGCGGCAAGGCCGAGCGCGGCGGGATAGGCGGAGAGCTGGCCGAAGAGCGCCTTGTCGGTCGAGCCGCTGACGCCCGCCTTGGAGACGAGCATGCCGGCGGCGGTCGAGACGATGAGCGCCGGAATCTGCGACACCAGGCCGTCGCCGACGGTGAGCAGGGTGTAGCTCTGGGTCGCGTCGGTGAAGGAGATGCCCTTCTGCACCACGCCGATGACGATGCCGGCGCCGACGTTGATGGCGGTGATGATGAGGCCCGCGACCGCGTCCCCGCGGACGAATTTCGAGGCGCCGTCCATGGCGCCGTAGAAGTTGCTCTCGTCCTCGAGCTCGCTGCGCCGCTTGCGGGCGATCTCCTCGTTGATGAGGCCGGCGGAGAGATCGGCGTCGATCGCCATCTGCTTGCCGGGCATGCTGTCCAGGCTGAAGCGCGCCGCCACCTCGGCGATGCGCCCCGAGCCCTTGGTGATGACCACGAAGTTCACCACCACGAGGATGGTGAAGACGATGACGCCGATGACGAAGTTGCCGCCCATGACGAAGTTGCCGAAGGCCTGGATGACATGGCCGGCGGCGGCGCTGCCCTCGTGGCCGTGGCTCAGGATGAGCCGGGTCGAGGCGAGGTTGAGGGCGAGCCGCAGCATCGTCGCGATGAGCAGCACGGTGGGGAACGAGGAGAACTCGAGCGGGCGCTGGATGAACAGCGCCACCATCAGGATCAGCACCGAGAAGGTGATCGACATCGCCAGGCTGATGTCGAGCATCCAGGTCGGCATCGGCAGGATGAGCACGACCAGGATGGCGACGACGCCCAGCGCCAGCGCAATCTCGCCGCGCCGGAGCAGGGCGGTGAGCTTGCCGACGAGCGCCATCGGGCTCGGCGCCCGCGTCGCCGTTGCGGCTATGGTGGTGGCTTCGGCCATCGGCGCGACCCTTGCGGCGGACTAGGCCGTCACCCGCTCCGGCTCCCCAGCCGGCGGCACGCTGAGGCCTTCCTGGCGGTATTGCTGGAGCTTGTTGCGGAGCGTGCGGATCGAAATGCCGAGGATGTTGGCGGCATGGGTGCGGTTGCCGAGGCAGTGCTGCAAGGTCTCGAGGATGAGGTCGCGCTCGACGTCGGCGACGGTGCGGCCGACGAGGCCGAGCTTGCTGCCGACGCTGGCCGGCGCCGCGACGCCCGGTTCGGCGCCGGGCTTGGGCGCGCTCAGCAGGATGGAATCGGGCCCGAGCTCGTCGCCGCGCGCCAGCAGCACGGCGCGGTGGATGGTGTTCTCGAGCTCGCGGACGTTGCCGCGCCAGGCGTGCTGCTGCAGCATCTCGTGCACGCCGGCGGCGAGCGGGCGGACCGGGACGGCGTTGGTCTCGGCGTACTTCTTGGCGAAATGCTCGGCCAGCAGCTCGATGTCCTTCGGCCGCTCGCGCAGCGCCGGGATGTGCAAATTGACGACGTTGAGGCGGAAGAAGAGGTCGTCGCGGAAGTTTCCCTTGCGCACCTCCTCCTCGAGGTCGCGATTCGAGGTGGCGATGAGGCGGATGTCGACCTTGATCGGCTGGTGACCGCCGACGCGATCGATCTCGCGCTCCTGGATGGCGCGCAGCAGCTTGGCCTGGAGGCGTGGATGCATCTCGCTGATCTCGTCGAGCAGCAGGGTGCCGCCGTTCGCCTCCTCGAACTTGCCGATGCGCCGCGCGACCGCGCCGGTGAAGGCGCCCTTCTCGTGGCCGAACAGCTCGGATTCCAGCAGGTTCTCGGGGATCGCGGCGCAATTGACCGAGATGAAATTGTGCTTGGCGCGGCGGCTGCGGCGGTGGATGTAGCGGGCCACCACCTCCTTGCCGGTGCCGCTCTCGCCGGTGATCAGCACGCTCGCCTCCGACGGCGCCACTTGCTCGGCCAGCCGCACTACGTCGGCCATCACGGGGTCGCGGAAGAGGAAGGCGTGGCTCTCTTGCGCCACCGCCTCGAGCACCGCGGCGATGAGCTCGGCGTCGGGCGGCAGCGGGATGTACTCCTTCGCTCCGGCCCTGATGGCGCGCACCGCCGCGTCGGCGTCGGCGCCGATGCCGCAGGCGACCACGGGAA
>JASHTP010000439.1 GCA_030040495.1 Alphaproteobacteria bacterium | reverse complement strand
CTACCGGCCGCCGCGTCAGCGCCTGCAGCTCCGGCGCGGCGAGCGCCGCGAGCACGCCGTCGCGCGAGGTCAGCACCAGCGTGCCGTGCCCGGGCAGCTTCGGCAGCGCGGCGGCGAGCCGCGCGCGGATGGCGAACCAGGCGCCGGGGATGTGCTGCTCGCGATAGGCGAGGCTGGTGTCGAGGTCGATCACCACCGCCTCGCCCTGCGCCTGAAGCTGCGCCAGCTCATGGGTGCCGAGCGACGCGACGCTCGCCTCGCGGCCGAAGATGCGGACCGGCTCCGGTCCCGCCTCGACGAGGCCTTCGGCGCGGTCGAGGATGTAAACCTCGCCGGCCCCCATCTGCACCAGCCAGGACGCGGTCATCGGCGCGCGGACGCCGTCGCTGTCGACGAGCACGATGCGCGCGTTGCGCGTCGCCAGATAGGCGTCGGTCGCCTGCACCAGCTGGCCGCCGGGCGCCGAGCGCGCGCCGGCGAGATGGCCCGCGGCATATTCCTCGGGCGTGCGCACGTCGAAGAGATAGAGCGTGCGCTCCTTGTGCTCGCGGCGGAAGCGCTGCAGCAGGTCGCGGCCGATGACGCTCACGCCGGCGCGCGCGGCGACGCCCGCCGCCGCTGCGCGCGCCTTCGCCGCGTTGGCGGGCGCGGGCTCCGGCGCATGCTGCGTCCTGCCATGGTCGAGCGCGAAGCCGGCGAGATGCCAGCCCATGGTGCCGTTCTCGAGCGCGACGACGCGGTTGGCGACGCCGGCATTGATCAGCGACTGGGCGCCGATGATGCTGCGCGTGCGCCCGGCGCAATTCACCACCACCAGCGTCTCGGGCGAGCGCACGGTCTCGTGGAAGCGATAGACCAGCTCGGCGCCGGGGCAATCGATGCCGCCGGGGATGCTCATCTTGCGGTACTCGTCCATCGGCCGGCTGTCGAGCACCACCATGTCGGCGCCCTTGTCCATCAGCGCCTTGACCTCGGCGGCGGCGAGCCGCGGCGTTCCGGCCGCATGCTCGATGAACTCGCCGAACGCCTTGCTCGGCACGTGGACGCCGCTGAACAGCTCGAAGCCGGCGGCCTGCCAGCCTTTGACGCCGCCCGCCAGCACCGCGAGGTTGCGATAGCCCCAGTGCATGAGCTTCCGCGCGGCGCGCGGCGCGAGCCCGTCCCCATCGTCGCACAGCACGATGCGCGTCGCGCGCCGCGGCACCAGCTGATCGATGCGCAGCTCGAGCCGGCTCAGCGGCAGCGAGGCGCCGAACAGCAGATGGCCTTCGGCGAAGACGCCCTCCTCGCGCAGATCGAGCACGGCAAGCTCCTCGCCGTCGCGCAGCATCGATTTGAGCTCGGCCGCCGGCAGCAGCGGCGCGCGGATGTCGGGCGGCGCGCCGAAGACCGAGTAGGCGCCGCCTTCGGCGCCGGCGAAGAAGAGGCGCTCGGGCAAATTCTCGAGGCTCATGCCGTAGAGATGGAGATGGAGCGACGGACGGTCGCCGGTGACCTCGATGGTGTGGAAATCGTCGGGCAGGAAGGCGCAAGCATTGCCGCGCCGCACGGTGAGCTCGCCGGTCCTGCGGAGCCGGCCGACGCCGGGGACGTCGCGATTGTCGACGCGGTCGTAGAAGACGTTGTGCTCGTCGCCGAAGACGCCGGCGATCACCGCCCAGGTGGTGTGGTTGTGCGGCGGCTGCGCCTTGCCGGGAACGCCGGCCGAGGCGTAGAGCGCGAAGCGCCGGTCCGCATCCTCGGCGAGGCGGTAGACCCGGCCGTGGCCGTTCGGCGACACCGGGAAATGCTCGGGCGGGAAGAGCTCGCTGCGCGCCGCGAGCTCGATCAGCACCGGCTTCACCGCCTCGAGCGCGGCGCGCGTCACGCCCCGCTCGGCCTCGATGCGCCGCACCCGCTCGAGCGCCTGCTCGACCGCCGCGCGGCGCTCCTCCATCAGCGACATAGAAGCCTCCCCTGCCGTCGTTGCGATCATGCTAGACCGGGACGGCACCGCGCTCAATTCGCCGGCGACGGCGCGGCAGGCTTCGCCGGGAGTCCCCGCGGCCGCGTGCGGCTGCTAGCATGGCACCCCTTGCCCTCGCCGCGCCGCCGCGGCAATCGTCTGACCGAAAGGCCGCGTCATGCTCGAAGGCTTCACCCGCAGCGAGATCCGCACCGGCGGCGCCACCATCGTCACCGTCACCGGCGGCAAGGGCCCGCCGCTGCTGCTGATGCACGGCAACCCCTTCACCCATCTCTCCTGGCATGCGGTGGCGCCGGATCTCGCGCGCGAATTCACCGTGGTGTGCACCGATCTGCGCGGCTATGGCGACAGCTCCAAGCCGCCCGGTGGCGAGCGCCACGAAAACTACTCCTTCCGCGCCATGGCGCAGGACCAGGTCGAGGTGATGGAGACGCTGGGCTTCCGGCGCTTTGCCGCCGCCGGCCACGATCGCGGCGCGCGGGTGCTGCACCGCATGTGCCTCGACCATCCCGAGCGCGTCGAGCGCGCCGCCTTCCTCGACATCCTGCCGCAGCATCATCTGCTCAATAACATCAATCTGGGATTCGCCGTCTTCTCCTATCACTGGTTCTTCATGGTGCAGCCTTACGACTTCCCGGAGCGGCTGATGGGCGCCGATCCCGAATATTTCATCCGCCGCAAGCTGGCCAAGACGCCGGCCGGCCTGAGCTTCTTCAAGCCCGAGGCGCTCGCCGAATACATCCGCTGCATCAAGAACCCCGCCACCATCCACGCCATGTGCGAGGATTACCGTGCCACCGTCGGCATCGATCTCGAGACCGACACCGCCGACGTCGCCGCCGGGCGCAAGGTCCAATGCCCGGTGCTGCTGCTGTGGGGCGCCACCGGCGGCGTCGGCCGGCACCACAAGCCGGCCGAGATCTGGCCGCGCTATGCCGCCGACATCCGCCGCGCCGCGGCGCTGCCCTGCGGCCATTACCTGTCCGAGGAGCGCCCGGCCGAGACCGCCGCCGAGCTTTACGCCTTCTTTTCCGGCAAGGTGTAGGAGTTCCGAGTCCCGGATCGGCCACGCGAATTCCGCGAGCGGCGGGGCCATTTTCAGCGACAATGGAGAAAATGTCCCTTTCCCGGGAAGGGGCCGGCAGGCTTTCTCTATTTTTTGGGGATGAAAAAGGCTCTTGATGCCGATCCCGAGGGTTTGCACTAAAATGCCGCAAAAGAGCGGAGGATGGGGATGCGCATCTATACGGTCACGAAAGGGGATCAGCCGCTCGCCGTCGTGCGCGCGGTCGATCCCGAGGATGCAATCGAGACGGCGCTCGACATCGTCGGCGGGAAGGCCCGCCGCGACGTGCTCGATGTGCGCGAGCCCAACGATGCCGAGATGGTGGGCTGGCTCGAGCGGCGCGACGATTACGCGCTGGAGACGGCGTAGGAGCCTGTCTGGGAAAGATCATGGGCCTGCGGCATCGTCGTTTGGCGTCGGGCTAGGAGCGAGGAGCGCGGCGATGCCTTGGCATCGTAAGCGACGAGCGACGGCCAACCCGTCCGACCGCTTCGCGGTCGGACCCAAGGGTTCGATCGCAGAGCGATCGAACGGGTTGGCCGGCGGCAAAGGACGATGTCCCCTAGGGTTGCACGAGGACGGGGCGCTGCCGCGTCGCTCGGCCTTGCCGATGCGCACGGCATCGCCTGCGGCCGCGCTCCTAGCATCGCCCCGTCCTCGTGCAACGCAGACCCATGATATTTCCCAGACAGGCTCCTAGGCCGCCCGAGGCCGGGCGATGAGCGACGCGCCGATCGCGCTGCGCTTCAGCCATGTCGGGCTTTTCGTCACCGAGATGGCGGGCATGGTCGCGTTCTATCGCGACGGGCTCGGCTTCGTCGTCACCGATCAGGGCAGGCTCGGCGAGGCGATGCTCACCTTCCTGAGCCGCGATCCGCGCGAGCACCAACTCGTGCTGGTGGAAGGCCGCCCGCCCGGGCTGCCCGACCGCATCGTCAACCAGGTCTCCTTCCGCGTCGACACGCTGGGCGAGCTCCTCGCCTTCTGGCGGCGCATCCGCGCCGCGGCGCCGCACGATCTCGTCTCGATCAGCCACGGCAATGCCTGGTCGATCTATTTCCGCGATCCCGAGGGCAACCGCGTCGAAATCTTCACCGACACGCCATGGCACGTGACGCAACCGGTGCGCGAGCCCATCGACCTCGACCGCACGGAGGCGGCGATCCTGGCGGAGACCGAGGCTTTCTGCCGCGCCCGGCCGGGCTTCCGGCCGATGGCGGAGTGGCGGCGCGAAGTGGCGGCGCGCCTCGCCGCCGCCTCGTCGGGCTGAGCGCGTCAGCCCATCGACGGCACTGCTGATCCCTTGATAAGCTCGCCGGCAGGGGGCGCGAGGCCCGGCCGGGGCAGCGACGTCCGTCGCGAACGACGATCAGCGGAGCGCCGGCACCGAGCGGCGCCCGGGAGGGAATGAGATGACGAGGAGCGGTCTCGATCCCGCGGACATCACGCTGCACCGAAGCGGCAGCGGCCCGGCGCTGGTGCTGCTGCACTGCCTCGGCGTCGACCACCATCTCTGGGACATCGCCGCCGCCGGGCTCGAGCGGCACTTCACGCTGCTGAGCTACGACTTCCCCGGCCATCACGAGACCAGGCTGCCCGCGGCGGGATACGGCATCGAGGAGCTGTCGGCGCAGCTCGGCGCCGTGCTGGCGCGCGAAGGCGTCGCGCGCGCGCATGTCGCCGGCATCTCGCTGGGCGGGCTGGTGGCGCAGCATTTCGCCGCAACCCATCCCGAGCGCGTCGACCGGCTGCTGCTGATCGACACCACGCCGCGCTACACCGAGGAGTCGCGGCGGATGTGGGTCGAGCGCGCCGCCGCCGCGCGCGCCAAGGGCGTCGCCGCCCTGGTCGACGGCCTCCTCAAGATCTGGTTCACCGACGATTTCGTCGCCGCCGACCCGCCTTCGGTGCGCTATGTCCGCGACACGCTCGGCCGCTGCTCGGGCGAAGGCTATGCGCTCGCCTGCGAGGCGCTGGGCGCCGCCGATCTCCGGCCGCTGGCGCCGGCGATCGCGGCGCCGACGCTGGTGCTGTGCGGCGACCAGGAGCTGCCCGCCTTCCAGGAAGCGGCGCGCTGGCTCGCGGCGACCATCAAAGGCGCGCGGCACGCCGTGCTGAAGCCGGCGCGGCATTGCTCGATCCTGCAGCAACCCGAGGAATTCCGCCGCCTGGCGCTGACGTTCCTCGCTCGATAGTCGGAGGCTTCCCATGCAGTTCGGTCTCTTCGGCGGCGCCCGCGCCAAGCGCGGCGGCCCCGCCGGCGACAGCCAGGGCTATAGCGACTTCATCGACTATGTCTGCGAAGCGGAACGGCTCGGCTTCCGCAGCATCTTCCTGGTCGAGCATCATTTCACCGGCCATGCCCAGGTCTCGGCCTCGCTGACCCTCCTCAGCTATCTCGCCGCGCGCACGCGCACCATCCGGCTCGGCACCGCGGTGGTGGTGCTGCCCTGGCACAATCCGGTGCTGGTCGCCGAAGAGGCCGCGACGCTCGACCTGTTGTCCGGCGGCCGGCTCGATTTCGGCGTCGGCAAGGGCTATCGCGACTACGAGTTCTCCGGCTTCTGCGTGCCGATGGAAGAGGCGACCGAGCGCTTCGACGAGGCGATGGCGGTGATCCGCAAGGCGTGGACGAGCGCAGGGCGCTTCTCGCATCACGGCAAGCGCTGGCATTTCGCCGACGTGATCGTCGAGCCGGCGCCGGCGCAGCGCCCCCACCCGCCCTTCTGGCTCGGCGCCGGCAGCGCCGACTCGATCCGCCGCGCGGCGCGCGAGGGCTACAACCTGCTGCTCGACCAGATCGCGCCGACCGACGCCATCATCGAGCGCGTCGCCATCTTCCGCGAGGAATGCGCCAAGGTCGGCCGCGGCTACGACCCGATGATGGTCGGCGTGACGCGCGGGCTGCAGATCGCGCGCAGCGGCGCCGAGCGGCAGAAGGCGCTGCAGACGCGCGTCCAGGTGATCCGCAACATCGGCACGCTGGCCCGCGGCCCCGGCGCCGAGCGCTATGCCGATCCCAACTTCACCGCCGAGGACGACGATGCGCCGCTGCTCGGCACGCCGCAGGAGATCGTCGCGCGGCTGAAGCGGCTCGAGGAAGGCGGCGTCGGCTACGTGCTGCTGGTCGATCCCGCGCCCTCGCCGGCGACGCTCGCCGATTTCGCGCGCGAGATCATGCCGGCCTTCAGCGCCGGTCGAGGCTGAGCGGTCCGGCGCCGCGCACGAAGAGGAAGAGCAGCCCGCCGGCGATGGCGATGTCCTTCCAGAAATGGATGTGGTTCGCCATCCGCGCCGTGGCGTCGGCCATGGTCCAGTAGGGATGGCCGAGATAGGCGGCGGCCAGGGTGAAGAGGAAGAGCAGCGCCGCCGCGAGCCGGATCTTGAAGCCGAGAATGATGGCCAGCGTCGCGAAGAACTCGACCACACCGGCGAGGACGGCCCAGGCGATCGCCGGTCCCGGCAGGGCCGCATGGGCGAGATGCTCGGCGAAGCCCGCGGGATTGGTGAGCTTGCCCCAGCCCGTCGGCAGGAACAGCGCGCCGATCGCGAGGCGCCCCAGCAGCAGGAACAGCCCTTCGCCGCGCTCGGCAATGGCGTCGATCATGCTGAACATGGCCCCCTCCCTTTTGCCTCCGTCGCTCTCCCCGCCTTTCTTCTATCCGGCCTGGCGCGCCGCGGCAATCAGCGCGGTGCCGCGCGGTCGCGGCACCAGCGGTCCCATTCCGGCTCCTCGCCGAAGCGCGCGACGAGGAAATCGACGAAGCTGCGCAGCTTCGCCGACAGATGGCGGCCCGGCGGATAGACCGCGTAGAGCGCCGCTTCGGGCGCGACATGGCCGGGCAGCAAGGTCACCAGCCCTCCCGCCTGGACATGCTCCCCGGCCATGAAGGTCGGCGCCAGCGCGATGCCGATGCCGGCGAGCGCCGCGGCGATGAGGACGTCGCCATTGTTGGCGAAGAGCCGGCCGGAAACGCGCGCCACCTCGTCTTCGCCGCCGGGGCCGATGAAGCGCCATTCCTCGGCGCTGGCGGCGTAGGTGTAGATCAGGCAGTCATGCGCGGCGAGATCGCCCGGCGTCTGCGGCGTGCCGCGGCGCGCGAGATAGGCGGGCGAGGCGCAAGCGACGAGGCGGATCGGCGCGAGCCGCCGGGCGATCAGGCTGGAATCGGCAAGCCGGCCGATGCGCAGCGCGACATCGACGCCCTCGGCGAGCAGATCGATGTAATGGTCGTTGAGGCTGAGCTCGACGGTAACGCCGGGATATGCCCCGAGATAGGCGGCGACCGCGGGCCCGACATGGCGGATGCCGAAGGAGAAGGGCGCGTTCACCTTGAGCGTGCCGCGCGGCGCCGCCTGCAGGTC
>JASHTP010000438.1 GCA_030040495.1 Alphaproteobacteria bacterium | reverse complement strand
GAGCGCGGCGATGCGGCCGTCCTCGACCAGCAGGTCTCCCGGCCGGTCGAGGCCGCTCGCGGGATCGAGCAGCCGCGCATTGCGGAAGAGCGTGCGCGCGCTCATTTCGCCGGCGCGACGTTGGAGAGCGTGCGGGTCAGCACCTCGAGGCAGGCCATGCGCACCGCGACGCCCATCTCGACCTGCTGGCGGATGGCCGAGCGGTCGATGTCGTCGGCCACCGCGGTGTCGATCTCGACGCCGCGATTCATCGGCCCCGGATGCATGATGAGCGCGTCCGGCTTGGCCGCGGCAAGCTTGGCGTAGTCGAGGCCGAAGAAGTGGAAATACTCGCGGATCGAGGGCACGAAGCTGCCGTGGAAGCGCTCGGTCTGGAGGCGCAGCATCATGACGATGTCGACGCCAGCGAGCCCCGCCGCCATGTCGTGGAAGACCTCGACGCCGAGCCGCTCGATCTCCGCCGGCAGCAGGGTGCGCGGCGCCACCACCCGCACCCGCGCGCCCATGGTGTTGAGCAGCGCGATGTTCGAGCGGGCGACGCGGCTGTGCAGGATGTCGCCGCAGATGGCGACGGCGAGGCCCTGCAGCCTGCCCTTGCGGCGGCGGATGGTGAGGGCGTCGAGCAGCGCCTGGGTCGGGTGCTCGTGGCTGCCGTCGCCGGCATTGATCACGGCGCAATCGACCTTCTCGGCGAGGAGCTGGACGGCGCCCGATTCGGGATGGCGCACCACCAGCACGTCGGGATGCATGGCGGTGAGCGTCATCGCCGTGTCGATCAGCGTCTCGCCCTTTTTGATCGAGCTGGCCTGCACCGCCATGTTGATGACGTCGCCGCCGAGCCGCTTGCCGGCGAGCTCGAAAGAGGTGCGCGTCCGGGTCGAACTCTCGAAGAAGAGGTTGATGATGGTGCGGCCGCGCAGCAGCGACTGCTTCTTGTCGAGCTGGCGATTCTGCTCGACATAGCTCTCGGACCGGTCGAGCAGCAGGGTGATCTCGTCCGGCGAAAGCCCCTCGATCCCCAGCAGGTGGCGATGGGGGTAGGTGAGGGAAGGCGTACCGGCACTCATTAAAGGGCGCACTATACGTTGTGGAGCCCGCAGCGGCAAGACGACATTAGCTGGCTGGCGGCGGCCGACCTGCCCGAATCCGGGTCAACCGCGCGCCGGCGCGGGACCGCACCGCGGCGATCAGGTCGGCGTAGGGCCCTGGCGCCGACGCTGGTAGTGGGCGTAAAGCGCGCTCGCCTGATTGACCACCAGAACGACGTAAAGGATCACGGGAAAGACGAGGCGCAGAAGCCCGCCGCCGGAGGGGTGGAGGAAGGTATGGCCCTCGCGCAGGCGATGGACGAGCTCGATGACGCAGCCGGCGGCGAGGATCACGTGGTAGAGGCGGCCCAAATGCCGTCGCAGCAACTGGTCGATCCGGTTCGCCGCGCCCAGGATTTCGCCGATCATGTCCGCCTCCCCGAAAACCCGCTGACCGGCACTGTACCTCGCTTGCGGCGCGGGCGATGTGTTCTCCATCAGCTCAGGCATCGTCGCGTGGGGCGCAGGGGCGTCCCGGCCATGGCTGGCGCCGAGGCGGTCGACCGGCCCTTGGCGCATGGGGGCGAGCCGCCGACGTGGCGATGATTTCGGCGGCGGCCGCGCCGCGTCGGCACGGATCTGCGTGCGGCGGATGATGTCGGAAGGCGCCGCGGCCGGCCTCCCGGTCAGCGTCGCAGGACGATCCGGGGGATCCAGATCACGCCGACCGGAGCGCTGTTTTGACCGGGCAGAGGCGGCGGGGGGTGCCGATGCAGTTCGATCGGCGCCTCGGCATAGGAATCCTGCCAGGCAATGTCGATGACGACGCAGCGGGCGGAAAGCGCGCCGGCGCGATGCACGAACCGCGTCATCGCCGCAGCCTATCGCTCGCGCCCGATCCGGTCGAGCAGCCCCTGCAGGATGTAGGCGGCGGCGACCTTGTCGATGATCTCGGCGCGGCGCTTGCGCGTGAGGTCGGCGTCGATCATCTCGCGCTCGACCGCGGCGGTGGACAGCCGCTCGTCCCAGAAGGCCAGCGGCACGTCGATCTGTTCCAGCAGGTTGCGGGCGAATTGGCGCACGCCCTGGGTGCGCGGCCCTTCGCCGCCGTCGAGGCTCAGCGGCAATCCCACGACGATGCCGCCCACCTTGTGCCGCGCGATTTCGGCGGCGAGCCGCGCCGCGTCGGCGCGGAAGCGCGAACGGCGGATGGTGTCGAAGGGCGTCGCCACCAGCAGCGTCGTGTCGCTGAGCGCCATGCCGATCGTCCTGGTGCCGACATCGAGGCCGAGGAGGCGTTCGCCCGGCTTGAGCAAGCGCTTGAGGTCGCTGGGGTTGCAGATCGGCATGGGCGATGTTAGGTAGAAGACACAGGAGACATCTAGAGCATGGCATTGGACAAGGCCACCGTGGCGCGGATCGCCACTTTGGCGCGCATCAAACTGCCTGCTTCCGAGCAGGAGCATCTCGCCGGCGAGCTCTCTTCCATCCTCACCTGGATCGAGCAGCTCAACGAGGTCGACACCGCGGGCGTCGAGCCGATGTCGAGCGTGGCGGCGATGAGCCTGCCGATGCGCGAGGATGTGGTCACCGACGGCGGCTGCCGCGACAAGATCCTGGCCAACGCCCCCGAGGCGACGGCGGGTTTCTTCACCGTGCCCAAGGTCGTGGAGTAGATGGCGGCGCTCACCGACCTCACCATCGCCGAGGCGCGCGCCGGGCTCGAGGCGCGGCAGTTCTCGGCGCGCGAGCTCACTGAGGCGCACATCGCCGCGATGGAGCGGGCGCGGCCGCTCAACGCCTTCCTGGTCGAGACCCCCGAGCGCGCGCTGGCGATGGCCGGGGCCGCGGATGCGCGCTTGGCGCGCGGCGAGGCGCGGCCGATGGAGGGCATGCCGCTCGCCATCAAGGATTTGTTCTGCACCGAGGGGGTGCTGACCACGGCCGGCTCGCGCATCCTCGCCGGCTTCAAGCCGCCCTATGAATCGACGGTCACCGCCAAGCTCTGGCAGGCGGGCGCGGTGATGCTGGGCAAGGTCAAGATGGACGAGTTCGCCATGGGCTCGGCCAACATCACCTGCGCCCAGGGGCCGGTGGAGAGCCCGTGGCGGCGG
>JASHTP010000437.1 GCA_030040495.1 Alphaproteobacteria bacterium | reverse complement strand
GCGACTCCGGGGGAGAAATGAACATGGTGGCGAGCGGACGCGTCTGCGGCTTGCGCGCCAGCGCCGCGGCTGCGCTGGCGCTCCTGTTCCTGGCCGCCGCCGGCACGCCGCCGGCACGTGCCGCCGGTTGCCCGGCCGGTTACTTCGAAGCCGCCGAATATACGACGGAGACGGGGGACGAGATCGTCCACCACCATGTCTGCATGCCGACGACATCGCCCTGCGCGACCGCTGCCGCCGCACCATCGCGACCGAACACGGTCAATCCGGGGATGATGGTCACGCCCGATCAATGCGAATCCGCCTATCGACGGCTCGTTCGACTTGGCCAAGTCCGACAGCGCTGCACCAGCGAGCTCGACAAGATCCAGAAATGGGGCAGCGGCCTGAACAGGGATGAAAGAGAATTCGAGCAGATGCGCATCGAGGCGCAGACCGACCTCGCCTGGGAATTCATCGACCATGTGCCGGTCGCCGAGGCGCTCGATGCGCTCAAGGCAAAGCGGGTCTTGAAGGCGATCGACCTCGACAAGATCAAGATCGCCTTCGAGGCGACCAGGAGCGTGCTGGAAACCGGCCGCGGTCTTTCCGAGAAGCAACAAGAAGAAGCGGGGCACGAGATCGTCGACGGCAATCGCGCATTGCACGACGCGTTGATCGACGTGGCGGGATTGAGCGAGGAGGACAAGCGACTTCTCGACGCCGCCTCCAAGATCATCTCCTACGGAGCGCAGGCGACGATCTCCGCCAGCGCCGAGAAGATGTCGGATCGCGAGAAGTTGCAGACCGTGATGATGCTCGTGGAGATCCTCGAGCCCTGGTGGGGCCTCGGCGTTCTCGCGGAGCACGGCTTCGAACGGGGGACGGAGGGCTACGCGGCGAACAAGGCACTAGAATCGTTGCATGAAGCTCAGAGCGCCAACTGGAATGCGAAGCGCTATTGGACGGACAAGCTCGAGCAGGAGAACGAGGCGGCGCTCAACGACTGGCACCTGGTCGCGCAATATCAGGCGGGCCGTTCCCGGTGAGCGCGTGCCTCGAGACGGACGCGCGGTGTCGGACGCGTCTCGCGAAGCCTGTCTCGGTCCCGGCCGCGCGCCGGCTTTGCCGATGGTCGGACGCGGTCGTAGTCGCGGCGCTTCTCGTCCTGACCGCCTGCGCCAACGGCCCGGGTCCCGGCGCGGAAGCGCAGATCGACAAGGACGCGGGAGGTTGCGCCCTGTGCTATCCGGCATCGCAGGGCGATCTCGCCCAGGTCGCTTTCCTGATCGAGCGCGGCGCCAACGTGAACGCCACGGACAAAGGAATGACGCCACTATACTATGCGATCGATCATCGGCATTTCGATGTCGCCCTGCTGCTGCTTCAACGTCATGCCGATCCCAACATCGTCGACGAACATGGCCAGACCGCGCTTATGCTCGCCACAGGGGGAGGCGACGCGGCTCTCGTCGAAGCACTCGTCGACGCGGGCGCGACTGTGAACGCGCAGGATGATGCTGGGGATTCGGCACTGCTAGACGCGATCTGGGTCTCTTCAACGGAGAATTTCGTCCAGAATTTCACACCTCAGAATGTCGCCATCATCCAACTGCTCCTGGCAGCGCACGCAGATCCTAATGTGAAAGACAAGAAGGGCTGGTCGCCGCTTAAGGTCATCTATTCGAGGTCGACGGGAGCGGTTGCCGGCAATCTTTTGCCCACCATCAAGCTTTTGCTGTCAGCTGGCGCCGATCCAAAAGACAGACAGTTGATGTTCTTTGCGCTTACCTCGGCGGATTTGTCGAAGGGGAGCGATGCGGTGTTTTCGCTGTTGCTGCTTGCTTACGGCGCCGACATGTCCGGCGTGAACGATCCCCTGCCGCTGGATACCATTGCCGCGCGCCACGATGCCGATACAGCCGCGCTGTTCGTCGACGGGGGCGCGAACGTCGATCAAGAGGATCCCCATGGCAATACGGCCTTGAACCTCGCGATCGGACGGGACGACTTGGCCCATGCGCAGACATTGCTCGAGCTCGGAGCCGATCCCATGCACAGGGATTCGCAGGGGCAATTCCCCTTGCAGAGTGCCGTAAAGCACGGCAGCGCGAGCATGGTTCGCCTGTTGCTGCGTTTCGGCGCCGATGTCGTGCCGCTGTTTGCCGCCGATCAGCGCAAAATTTCGGAAGCCGAGATTGCGGACCCCGTGATTCGTCAACTGCTGGAGAATGCATTAACCGCGCATTACGACGGCTTCGACGTCGCCGATCCCGTGTTCAGGAAATTGGCGCCGCCCGCGGCGGGCAAGAACGATCCCGGCTTGGGCGCCCGTATCGCGCAGCTTGGCGTCGGTGACGAGGATTTTCAGCGCCTCGTCAAGATAGCGGCCGAAGCTCCGGGAGATCGGATGATCGAGGCGTGGGTCCTCCTTTTGTCGCGCGGCGTCAAGAGCTTGCCGCCGACCCCGGCGGACGCGCTGAAGCTCGAAGCCGAAGCGAAAGCTCAATACGAAGCGGCCCGGAACCGAAAGGCGATCCTGGTCGCCGCCCTGACGTACGAACAGGCGCTCGACTCCGCTCCGTGGGTCGCGGCCTATTACCGCAATCTCTGCACCCTGTACCAGGTCGGCGGCGCCTATGGATTGGCGCGCCAGCGCTGCGCCGCCTATCTGGCGAGTTCCCCGCCGGACGCCGAGACGCAAAAGCAGATGGACGAGATCAATCAGAAGCTGAGCGGTCTCCGCGCGCCGCCGATGCCCGCGGCATCGGGGAGCGAAGCTCCGCCGCCAGTCCCGTCGCAGTGAAGCTCGATGCGCTCGCGCCGCAGGGCGCGCGACAGGGCGTCGCGCCGGCGCAAAGGGTCGTCGAAGCAAGAGCTCGTGTCGAGCCGAGAAAGTCAGACCTGACGGCGCAAGAGCCTGAAGGCATGGCTTGTCGGTCCGAGCCCCTGCTTGAAGGCAAGGTGGATCCACAGCATCGCGAGCGGCTCGAGCCAGCGCGCGGCGAGCAAAGGGCCGGTGTCCACGGGATCGAAGCCGAGCTCGGCGGCGAGCCCGGACACCACCGACTTCGCCGCCGCGTCGTCGCCGGCGATGAACATGCTCGCCGCCGCACTGCCGAAGCGCGGATCGGCGAAATTCGCCGCGCCGATGGTGTTGAACGCCTTGACCACCTTGGCGCCGCGCGCCCAGCGCGCCACCGCTTCGGCGGCGGAGGTGTCGGTGCCGATGACGAGGCCGGAAAGATCCGGCGCGAGCGGATTGGTGCAGTCGACGAGAATCTTGCCGGCGAGACGGCCCGCCGCCGCTGCGATCGCCGCCTCCGCCGCCGGCCAGGGGGTGGCGAGCACGGCGATATCGCCGAAGGCCGCCGCCTCCGCCACGCTTGCCGCCCGCGCCTTGCCGCCGATCGATTGCAGCAGCGCCGCAAGCTTGTCGCTCTTCGGGTCGGGCACGCCGAACATGATCTCGTGACCCTTGCCGGCCCACAATTTTCCGAGCGCGCCGCCGACATTCCCGGCGCCGATCACTGCGATCTTCATGGCAACCTCGTCTTGCGGTCCAACCTTGCTCCAGCCGATGATTCCATTCGCGCCGCCGCGGTTCAACGCACCGTTTGGCAAGCTCGATCACAACCGCGTAAACAGGGAGGAACGGCAGGGATCGCGGGCCGACGCTCGTGGACCGAGGCACCACGGTGTAGGATCGCTCTCGCCGGCGCGGACGCGTCGCGCGCAAGGGATCGATCATGGCACCCAGGTTTTCTCGCGGCGCCGTCGCCTATGCCAAGGATGGCCGCTCTTACACCGTCGACGAGGTCGAGGACGGCATCGTCTATTGCACCGGCTCGAACGGGGCGGAGACCGAGTTTCCGGAATCGGCGCTGCTGAACGAGGCGGAGTGGGCGGCGCGCTCGGACGGCAGGCGCGACGTGTCCTATCTGCGCCTGCAGCAGGCCCGCGCCTATGCCGCGACCCCGGCCAAGCTCGACCGTGCGGCGGCGGAGCGGGTGCTGGCCAGGATCGAGCGCCTGTCGCCCGGCATCCTCGATTTCGCCGCCTTCACCGTGGCGACGCGGATCATGGTCGAGAATGGCGACCAGGACCTCGTGCCGGGATTGTCGATCGTGAAATGCCGCGCCGTCTTCGATGCCGCCAAGCCGGAGATCCGCGCCAGCCTGCTGGCGACCATCCTCGGCACGCCGCCCGCCGCGCTGGTCGATGCCGGCCGGCTCGGCGACAATTTGCTGCGCGCGATGATCGAGAAGGGCCTCGCCGCCCAGGCCGAGGCCTACGAGGCCTTCGGCGACCGGCCGCGCCGGTAGCGCGGCGGGTACGGCCCGATTTCGCGACCGGAGCGTCGACAGGCCGCGAATTGATGAAATGAAGACTGGCGGAGAGGGAGGGATTCGAACCCTCGAGACCCCGCAAAGGGCCTAACGGTTTTCGAGACCGCCCCGATCGACCACTCCGGCACCTCTCCGCGAGGCCGCACGATCGGAAGGCGCGGGGCTGCGCCGCGCGCCGGTCGACGGAAGGGGCCGGAGCCTACCCTAGGACCCGCGGCGCCGCAACTCGCCGGGCGAAGCCGCGGCGCGGCCGGCGACGGGAATGGCGACCGGGCGGGCGGCGCGGCCGAGCCCGTCGAGCCAGCCTTCGTTCAGCGCCTCGATGCCGGCGACGATCCCGGCGGCGGCCAAGACCGAGGCAAGGTAGCCGCCCAGATGCAACAAGATCTCCATCGGAGCCTCCCACGTGACCGGCACGCCGGACCGAGCGAGGAGGGATCGTCAAAGACTTCCCCTCGCGAATATTGAGCCTCGTCTGGAATATCGCGTCAAGCCTGGCCGGATATGCTCACAGATGC
>JASHTP010000436.1 GCA_030040495.1 Alphaproteobacteria bacterium | reverse complement strand
GCTGTCGATCCTCATGCCCTTGAAGGCGGCGACCACCACCGCGACGGTGAAGGAATGGCCGTGCATCCTGCGATAGGGATGGCCTTCCGGCGCCGTCGGCAGGAAATGCGCGGCGTCGAAGCGGAACTCCTTGACGATCTCGGTGGTCATGGGATGCCGATGAGCTTGTGGGTCTGCAGGCTCAAGCGCCAGCGCGGATGAGCGAGGCAGAAGCGCACCGCCGCCTCGGTGTTGCGCTCGCGCTCGGGCCCGTCCATCGGCTGCAGGAAGAAATGATCGAAGGCGAGGTGCTCGAAGCGCTCGGGTTCGGCGCCCGGCTGCGGGAAGACGAGCTTCAGCTCGTCGCCCGAAGTCAGCGCCAGCCCGGCGCCGGCCTTGGGGCTGACGCAGATCCAGTCGAGCCCGTCGGGCGCGGCGCAAGTGCCGTTGGTCTCGACCGCAATCTCGAATCCCCGCGCGTGCAATGCCGCGATCAGCGGCGCGTCGAGCTGCAGCAGCGGCTCGCCGCCGGTGCAGACGACGAAGCGGTGCGGCATCTCGCCCGGCCAGGCGCGCGCGACCGCCTCGGCGAGCGCCTCGGCATCGGCGAAGCGGCCGCCGCCGGGCCCGTCGGTGCCGACGAAGTCGGTGTCGCAGAAGCGGCACTGCGCCTCGGCCCGGTCCGCCTCGCGCCCGCTCCACAGGTTGCAACCGGCGAAGCGGCAGAAGACCGCGGGCCGGCCGACGTTGGCGCCTTCGCCCTGCAGCGTGTAGAAGATCTCCTTCACCGCGTAGCTCATGGCGCGGCCGCTGCGCGGTAGCGCCGCCAGCCCTTGGCGCGCAGTTCGCAGGCCGGGCAGGCGCCGCAGCCATGGCCCCACTCGTGCAGCTGGCCGCGCTCGCCGAGATAGCAGCTATGGGTCTCGGTGCGGACGAGCTCTACGAGATCGGCGCCGCCGAGCCGTTCGGCGAGCTCCCAGGTCTCGGCCTTGTCGAGCCACATCAGCGGCGTCTCGACGACGAAGCGCCGCTCCATGCCGAGATTGAGCGCCACCTGCATCGCCTTCATCGTGTCATCGCGGCAATCGGGATAGCCGGAGAAATCGGTCTCGCACATGCCGGCGACGAGGTGGCGGGCGTCGCGGCGATAGGCGAGGGCGGCGGCAAAGGCAAGGAAGACCAGGTTTCGGCCGGGGACGAAGGTGGTGGGGAGGCCGTTCTCGCCAAGCGCGATCGCCGCCTCGCGGGTGAGCGCGGTGTCGCTGATCCGGCCGAGCACGCCGAGATCGAGGAGATGGTCCTCGCCGAGCCGCGCCGCCCAGCCTGGGAAGCGCCGGACCAGCTCCGCCCGGACGCGCTCGCGGCAGGCGAGCTCGACGCGGTGGCGCTGGCCATAGTCGAAGGCCACCGTCTCCACCGCGGCGAAGCGGTCGAGCGCCCAGGCGAGGCAGGTGGTCGAATCCTGCCCGCCGGAAAACAGCACCATGGCCCTGTCGCTGGTCACGCCGGGGTTTCTAGAGAATGGCGGGGCTTGCTCTCAAGGGCATGGGCCATTCCTTCTCCGCCGCGACGGGCGGAGTGGAACGCGCCGGCCGAAGCTGCGTCAGTCCTGGCACTTCACCCGGGTGAAGGCGCCGGTCTGCGGGTTCTCGTAAGCGAGCGCCGCCGCCATCACCGTGCAGACGCTGTGCGAGGTCTCGGTTGAGAGCAGCTGCGGCTTGGCGCCGGTCTCGGTGCGGAAATCCACCTTCATCCGCGCGGCCCGGTCGCCGGGCAGCGGGACGAAGGGAAGTGCCAGCGATGCCAGCACCAGGAGGCCTGCCGCGATGTCGCGGAGCGTCGATGGCCGGTCCTGCATGGGGCACCTCCACGCAACGGCCGGGTCGCCTGCTGCCGGCCGATGAGCTTCGTGTTTATCTTATGCCGCATCGCAACACGCCATCCCCGTTCAAAGCACAAGCCTAGACTGCGCCGCCCGGGGGCGGCGCCGTTCCGCCCCCGCCGTCATCGCCGGGCTCGTCCCGGCGATCCATGTCCTGCGATCCCTGAGGCGATGCCGCGGATACCCGGGACCGGCCTGGGGCCGGCCCGGCAATGACGTCCGGTGAGGAGCGGCCGCGGGACCTCTTGGTCCTGCCGTCGCGCCGCTCAGCCGCCGGCGACGGCGTGCGCCACGCTGAGCTCGGGGCGCCGGTTGAGCGTCTGGAAGACGACGCAGTAGCGCTCGGTGAGCCTCATCAGGGTATCGAGCTGCTCCGCCGTCGCGTCGCTGTCGAGTTCGAAGCGCAGGCGGATGGCGCGGAAGCCCACCGGCGCGTTCCGGTCGACGCCAAGGGTGCCGCGGACATCGAGCTCGCCTTCGGCGCGGACCGTGCCGCCGTGCAACGGCACTTCGAGCGCCGTCGCCACCGCCTTCATCGTCACGCCGGCGCAGGCGACCAGCGCCTCGAGCAGCATGTCGCCGGAGCAGAGGGCGATGCCGTCGCCACCGGCGGCGGGATGGAGCCCGGCCTCGGCCATGGCGCGGCCGGTCTCGAGCCGGCAGGTGACGCCTTCGGCGCCGAGCTCGCCTTTGGCCCGCAAGGTGATGATCGCCTTCTCCGGCGCCTCGCGATAGAGCGCCTTGAACGGCGCCTGCAGCGCGCGCAGCGCCTCCGCCTTCATGTCCTTCCTCCCCCCTTTAACTTCCGGGACGAGCGGGCGGATGCCGCAGCGTTTCTTGCCTCTCGAATCTTGCGGCGCGAAGGCTTAGAATGCCCCGCCGCGCATCCCGCTCGATGGTTCGATGGTCACCATGCAGGAAGAGTTCTACCGCATCAAGAGGCTGCCGCCCTACGTCTTCGCCGAGGTCAACGCCTTGAAGGCGCGCGCGCGCGCGGCGGGTCGCGACGTCATCGATCTCGGCATGGGCAACCCGGACGGGGCGACGCCCGAGCACATCGTCAAGAAGCTGATCGAGGCGGTGCAGAACCCGCGGAGCCACGGCTACTCGGTGTCGCGCGGCATCGCCGGGCTGAGGCGCGCCTATGCCGCCTATTACGCCCGCCGCTTCGACGTGATCCTCGATCCCGAGAGCGAGATCATCACCACGCTCGGCTCCAAAGAGGGGCTCGCCAATTTGGCGCAGGCGATCACCGCGCCCGGCGACATCGTGCTGGTGCCGAACCCCTGCTATCCCATCCACGCCTTCGGCTTCATCATGGCCGGCGCGTCGCTGCGCCACGTGCCGGTGGGGCCGGGGGTCGACTTCCTGCGCGAGCTCAAGAAGGCGGTGACGCACAGCGTGCCGCCGCCGACCGCGCTGCTGCTCAACTTCCCGGCCAATCCCACCGCCCAGGTGGTCGATCTCGACTTCTACGCCGAGATCGTCGATTTCTGCCGCCATCACAACATCTTCCTGCTCTCCGACGTGGCCTATGCCGAGATCTATTTCGACGGCGTGCCGCCGCCCTCGGTGCTGCAGGTGCCGGGCGCGCGCGACATCGCCGTCGAATTCTCCTCGCTCAGCAAGACCTACAACATGGCCGGCTGGCGCATCGGCTTCGCCGTCGGCAACAAGCGCCTCATCGCGGCGCTGGCGCGGGTCAAGTCCTATCTCGATTACGGCGCCTTCACGCCGATCCAGGTGGCGGCCACCGCCGCGCTCAACGGGCCGCAGGACTGCATCGCCGAGATCCGCGAACGCTACAAGGCGCGGCGCGACGTGCTGATCGAAGGGCTGCGCCAGGCCGGCTGGGAGGTGCCGCCGCCGCCCGCCACCATGTTCGCCTGGGCGCCGCTGCCGGAGCGTTTCCGCGAGATGGGCAGCCTCGCCTTCTCCAAGCTGCTGCTCGAGGAGGCCAATGTCGCGGTCTCGCCGGGCGTGGGCTTCGGCGAGCATGGCGAGGGCTTCGTCCGCATCGCGCTGGTCGAGAACCGCCAGCGGCTGCGCCAGGCGACGCGCAACATCAAGCAGTTCCTGAGCGGCCGCTCGCCCGGCGCGAAGCCGCGCGAACGCGCCGTGGCAGCTCCTGCCGCGGAATAGCCGGGGCTTGACCCGACTCGCCGGCCTGCGCGACTCTTACCGGCTAGGCGCGCCGGCGAGGCCCGGCGCACTGACCCCAGGGGGATGATGGCCGATCGAGACGACAGCACGGACCTCGCTGCCGGCCGGCCGTCGCTCTTTGCCAGGATCATTGCCCGCCTGCGGGGAGAAGCGGGCGAATCTGCCCTGTCCGCCGAGCCCCAGCTCGACGCCGCCGCCCACGCCCCCGGCCCGCCGGTGTCGCCGCTCGACCCGCTCACCGTCCGCCAATGGCTCTGGGGTCCGGGCTTCCACCTGCCGGGCAACGCCGAATATGTGCTGCGCCTGGTCAAGCCCTTCGCCGCCAACCCGGCGATGAGCATGCTCGACGTCGCCGCGGGGCTCGGCGGGCCGGCGCGCGCCATCTCCGAGGCGTTCGGCACCTATATCACCGGGCTCGAGCGCGACCCCGAGCTGGCGCGGCGCGGCATGGAGATGTCGGTCGCCGCCGGCATGCAGCGCCACGCGCCGATCAGCGCCATCGATCCCGAGACCTTCGAGCTCCGGACCGGCGCCTTCGACTGCATCCTGGCGCGGGGCGCGACCTACATGGTCCAGGACAAGGAGCGCTTCATGCGCGTCCTGATCCTCGGCTTGAAGCAGCGCGGCCAGCTGCTGCTCACCGATTACGTGGTCGACCCGGCGCGGGCGCAGCGGCCGGAGCTGGCGCTCTGGGCCTCGCTGCAGCCCTACAAGGCCTCGCTCTGGACGCTGCAGCAATACACCGACTGCTTCAAGAGCCTCGGCTTCGACGTCCGCATCACCGAGGACATCACCCACGATTTGAAGCTGCAGATCGTGCTGGGCTGGGAGAACCTGGTGAACACGGTCGACATCAGGGCGCTGCCGAAGCCGCACAAGCTGCAGATCGTCACCGAGGCCGAGCGCTGGGTGAAGACCATCATCGCCCTCGATGCCGGGGTGGTGAAGGCCTACCGCTTCTACGCGCTGGCCGGCAACGCCCGCCCGCCGCTCTCCTCGATCCGGAAGGGGAAATAGCGGCGCGGCGCCCCCTCCCTGACGCCCTCTCAAGGGGAAGGGCAGGGGGGTGAGGGGGACGGCGCAAGCCATCCCGCCGGTTGACTTCCGCCGCGCTCCTCCCTATCTTCCGCGCCTCCGGATTTCCGGCCCTGCCGCGCCCGAGGATTTGCCATGAAGATCGCCAACTCGCTGAAGTCATTGAAGAAGCGCGACAAGAACTGCCGCATCGTGCGCCGCAAGGGCCGCGTCTACGTCATCAACAAGACCAATCCGCGCTTCAAGGCCCGGCAGGGCTGAGCGCGTCCGCCCTCTCGTCTGCCGACGAGACCGCGCCCTTCGGGGCGCGGTTTTTTCTTGGCCGAACGCCGCCCGGGTCTCTAAATAGCCCGTGAAGCCCTCTCCCCGGCCGAACCGGGGAAGCGGGGCGTGGGAGGAGCTCCGCCATGCGCATGCCGACCCCCGATGCCGCGGCGATCGGCCGCCGCGAGGCGATCGCCGCGGCGCTGCGCGCGATCGTGCCGGGCGAGGGCGTCATCCTCGCCGAGGAGGAGCGCCGCGCCTATGAGAGCGACGGGCTCACCGCCTATCGCCAGCCGCCCTTGCTGACCGTGCTGCCCGAGACCACCGATCAGGTGGCGCGCGTGCTCGCCTACTGCCACGCGCAGGGCGTCAAGGTGGTGCCGCGCGGCGCCGGCACGTCGCTCTCGGGCGGCGCGCTGCCCTTGGCCGACGGCATCATCCTCGGTCTCGGCAAGTTCAACCGGCTGCTCGAGATCGACTACGCGAACCGCTGCGTCGTGGTCCAGCCCGGCGTCACCAATCTCGCCATCTCGCTCGCCGTGCAGCAGGCCGGCTTCTTCTACGCGCCCGACCCGTCGAGCCAGATCGCCTGCACCATCGGCGGCAACGTCGCCGAGAATTCCGGCGGCGTGCATTGCCTCAAATACGGCCTCACCGCCAACAACGTGCTCGGCATCGAGATGGTGCTGATGAACGGCGAGGTGGTGCGGCTCGGCGGCAAGCATCTCGACGCCGGGGGCTACGACCTCTTGGGCGTGATGACGGGATCGGAGGGGCTGCTCGGCATCGTCACCGAGGTGACCGTGCGCATCCTGAGGAAGCCGACCACCGCGCGGGCGCTGCTCATGGGCTTTCCCAGCAACGAGACCGCCGGGAGCTGCGTCGCCGCGATCATCGCCGCCGGCATCATCCCCGGCGGCATGGAGATGATGGACAAGCCCGCGATCCACGCCGCCGAGGATTTCGTCCATGTGGGCTATCCGCTCGATGTCGAGGCGCTGCTCATCGTCGAGCTCGACGGGCCGCCGGCCGAGGTCGACCATCTCATCGGCGAGGTCGAGCGCATCGCGCGGGCGGAAGGCGCGGTGTCGCTGCGCATCTCCAACAGCGAGGAGGAGCGGCTCGCCTTCTGGGCCGGGCGCAAGGCGGCCTTCCCCGCCGTCGGCCGCATCTCGCCCGACTATTACTGCGTCGACCCCACCATCCCGAGGAAGCGTCTTCCCGAGGTGCTGGCGCGCATGCGCGAGTTCTCCAAGAAGCACGGGCTGCGCGTCGCCAACGTCTTCCATGCCGGCGACGGCAATCTCCATCCGCTCATCCTGTACGACGCCAACAATCCCGGCGAGCTCGAGCGCGCCGAGGCGTTCGGCGCCGATATCCTGTGCTTCTGCGTCGAGGTCGGCGGCGTGCTCACCGGCGAGCACGGCGTCGGCGTCGAGAAGCGCGACCTGATGCCGACGATGTTCGACGAGACCGACCTGAACCAGCAGCAGCGCCTCAAATGCGCCTTCGACCCCGACGGGCTGCTCAACCCTGGAAAGGTCTTCCCGCAGCTCCACCGCTGCGCCGAGCTCGGCCGCATGCACATCCATCGCGGCGCGATCGCCTTCCCCGACATCCCGCGCTTCTGAGATGACGCGCTTCCGGCCCCAGGACGAGCGCGCGCTGGTCGACATCGTCGCCGCTTCGGTGGCGCAGGAGGAGGCGCTGGAGCTCGTCGCCGGCGGCAGCAAGCGCGGCCTCGGCCGGCCGTTGCAGACGCCGCACCTGGTCGATCTCTCCGCCTTCGCCGGCATCCGCGCCTACGAGCCCGAGGAGCTGGTGCTCACCGCCGGCGCGGCGACGCCGATGGGCGAGATCGAGGCGGCGCTCGCCGAGCGCGGCCAGATGCTCGCCTTCGAGCCGCCCGACTGGCGCGCGTTGTTCGGCCAGCGCGCCGCCGGCACGCTGGGCGGCGCGATCCTCTGCAACCTCTCGGGCCCGCGGCGCATCAAGGCGGGCGCGGCGCGCGATCATGTCCTGGGCTTCCGCGGCGTCTCCGGCCGTGGCGACGCGTTCAAGGCCGGCGGGCGGGTGGTGAAGAACGTCACCGGCTACGACCTAGCGAAGCTCGTCGCCGGCTCCTTTGGCACGCTCGTCGCGGTGACCGAGCTCAGCGTCAAGGTGCTGCCGCGCGCCGGCGCCGAGCGCAGCCTGCTGCTCGGCGGCCTCGACGACGCCGCGGCGCAGCGCGCCATGACCCAGGCGCTCAACAGCCCGCACGAGGTGAGCGGCGCCGCGCATCTGCCCAAGGGCGACAGCGGCCGCGACGCGCCGCTGACCCTGCTGCGGCTCGAAGGGCCGTGCCCGTCGGTTGCGGCGCGCGCCCAATCGCTCCGCGCCGAGCTCGCCTCCTTCGG
>JASHTP010000435.1 GCA_030040495.1 Alphaproteobacteria bacterium | reverse complement strand
CGTCGAGAAGCTGCATGCGGTGAATGTGACGCCGCTGAGGAAGACGGTATGACCTACATCGCCAAGCCCAAGCTGCATCACCCGAAGCTGCCGACGAACAATCTCGGCTTCACCCATCGCGATTATGAAGGCACGGTATCGACGCTCTGCGCCGGCTGCGGCCATGATTCGATCAGCGCCGCCATCGTCCAGGCCTGTTTCGAGCTCGACCTGCCGCCGCACCGCATCGCCAAGCTCTCCGGCATCGGCTGCTCGTCGAAGACGCCGACCTATTTCCTCGGCGCCTCGCACGGCTTCAACAGCGTCCATGGGCGCATGCCGTCGGTGCTGACCGGCGCCAACCTCGCCAATCGCGACCTCATCTATCTCGGCGTTTCCGGCGACGGCGACAGCGCCTCGATCGGCCTCGGGCAATTCGCGCATTCGATCCGGCGCGGCGTCAACATGGTCTATATCGTCGAGAACAACGGCGTCTACGGCCTCACCAAGGGCCAGTTCTCCGCCACCGCCGACAAGGGCTCCAAGAACAAGCGCGGCGTCATGAACACCGACAGCTCGATCGACATGGTCGGCATGGCGCTGCAGCTCGGCGCCAGCTTCGTCGCGCGCAGCTTCTCCGGCGACAAGGCGCAGCTCGTGCCGCTCTTGAAGGCGGCGATCACCCACAAGGGTGCCGCCTTCCTCGACGTCATCAGCCCCTGCGTCGCCTTCAACAACCATCCGGGCTCGACCAAAAGCTTCGATTTCGTGCGCGAGCACAACGAGGCGGTGAACCGCCTCGATTTCATCACCACGCGCGAGCCGATCCATGTCGACTACGAGCCCGGCACCGTCGAGGTGGTGACGCAGCATGACGGCTCCGTGCTGCGCCTCAGGAAGGTCGCTCCGGACTACGACGTCCACAACCGCATCGCCGCGATGAACTACCTGCTGGAGCGGCAGGCGGCGGGCGAGGTGGTCACCGGGCTGCTTTATCTCGAGCCGGACCCGCAGGATCTGCACGGCTATCTCAACACCGTCGAGAAGCCATTCAACGAGCTCGGCGAGGCCGAGCTCATCCCGGGCGCGGAGGCGCTGGCGCGCTTCAACCAGTCGCTGCGCTAGTTCCCAGACAGGCTCCCGGATGGCCTCAGAACTTCACCCGCACGCCGCCGAAGATGGCGAGCGGCGGTGCCGGACTCACGAACCGGTTGTCGACGCCGGGACCGTTGGTGACGGCGGCCGCCGGGATTCCGGGCGCACCGACCCCGGTGGGATCGCCATACGCCCCTAAGGTGGCGTAGTGCGCGTCGAGCAGGTTCTGCACATTGGCGAACACTTCGAAGTTCTTGGTGACCGCGTAGGAGCTGTGAAGGTTGACCACCGCATAGCCCGGCAGCGGCGCGTTCTGGTTGGATTCGTCGCCGCGCAGATACTGGTCGCTGTAGTAGGTGAAGACCGCGCCGGCGATCCAGTTCGGCGTCAGGCGATAGTCGGCGCCGAGCTTGAGCTGGTGCTCGGGGATGCCGGGCAGGCGGTCGCCGGGCACGACGTGAATATTGCCGTTCGAATCGGCGAAGGGATTGTTGGGCGAGGGGAGGGTGAGCGGCGACTGGAAAGTGGCGTCGACCAGGCTGTAGGTGCCATAGACCGACCATTTCTCATCCTTGTAGGTGAGGCCCGTCTCGATGCCTTGTCGGCGCGTCGAGCCGATATTCTCGAAGAAGCCGGAGCTGATCGAGGTGGCGACGCCATAGATGTCGTCCGTGAGATCGGTGCGGAATAGGCCGAAATTCCAGCCGAACTTGCCCGGAACCGTGTCCGGCAAGGCGAAGCTGCCGCGCAGGCCGGTCTCGTAGGTGTGCGACACCACCTGCTTCAGCCGCGGCGGGTCCGAGGAGAGCGAGGAGGGCAGGACGCAGGGCTGCGCCGGGTTGGAGCATTCGATCTCGCTCGGCGTCGGCGCGCGGTTGCCTTCGGAATATCCAGCATAGGCGGTCAGGCCGGCGGCGATCCTGTAGGTGCCGCCGAGGGCCGGATTGAACCGGCTGTAGCGGTTGTCGCCGGAGAGGTTCGAGCCCAGGTGGTCGGCCAAGGCGATCTCGGCGAGGTTGTAGCGGCCGCTGGCGGTGACGGCGAACGCCCGCGTCAGGTCGACGGTATCGGTGAGGAAGAGGCCGTAATAATCGTTGGCGGCGCTCAGGCTGACCGGCGTGCCGTTGAACCCGGTGTTCTCTGGCGTGTCGACGAAGAAACCGGACGGCAGCACCTGCAGCGACGAACCGATGATTCCGACCTCCGACGAAGACTGGAAGTCCACGTTGGAATGATCGATGCTGCCGCCGACGACGACATTATTGTCGCGCCCGAGCAGCGATCCCGTATAGGTCGTCTGCAGCGTTCCGCCGACGCTGACGGCGTGGATCGTCTCGCGATCGTTTTCGCCGATCGGCACCGTGCCGCCGTTCGAGATGTCCGGGATCGGCGCGCCATTCGTCCCGATCAGCGGCGTCACGCCGTCCGGCTGGCAGAGCAGGCCGTTGCCGGAGGTGCAGGCCTTGTAGTCCGTGGTGTTGCCGTTCAGCACCGTTTGATGGAATTCCCGCCGGTAGGCATTGGCTTGGATGGAGAGCGCGTCGGTCGCCTGGTAGGAGCCGTTCACCGTCACGAATTCGAGGTCGTTGACGTTGTTCTGCGGGGTGGTGAAGTCGAGCGACCGGCCGGCGGCGAGCTCCTGCTCCGGCGTCGTGCCTTCGCCGAAGAGCCGGTTGTTCGCACCGGTGAAACTCACGTCGAGGGTGGCGCGGTGCCCGCGCGCGCCGAGATCGGCATAGAGCTGGTTCACGCGGTCGGGGGAGAACTGGCGCCAGCCGTCCTCGTCGAACACCCGGCCGGCGAGATAGGCGGCGAAGCCTCGCGCTTCAGTGCCGTACTGGAAGAGCGCGCTGCGCTGGCCGAAGGAGCCGCCGGCGAGCTCGCTTTCGAAGCCGTGATAGGTGAAGCCGTTCTTCATGGTGAGGACGACGGCGCCGCCGAGCGCGTTGAGCCCGTAGACCGGGTTGGAGCTGACGATGTCCAGGCGATCGATCGCCATGTCGGGGATCAGGTCCCAGTTGACGGTGTCGCCGAACGCCTCGTTGACGCGGACGCCATTCTGGTAGACGGCGAGGCCCTGCGGCGTCCCCAGCACCGGCGAGGCGGTGAAGCCGCGATAAAGGATGTCGGGCTGGAAAGGGTCGTCCAGGTTGGCGTTCACGTTTACGCTGCCCGCCTGATCGGCAAGGCTGTTGACCAGGCTCGACGATCCCTGGCGAGCCAGATCGGACGCGGTCAGGCTTTGCACGTTGGCCGGCACCTTGTCGCGATCGATGCCGGTGCCGGGCAGCGGCGTCGTGCCGATGACCTCGATCGCCGGCAGCGTCGAGTCGGACGCCGGCGCGGTCTGCGCCGCCGCCGCCAGCGGCAGCAGCGCTCCGGCAAGAGCGCCGAGCCCGAAGCGTCGGACCATCGCCCCCCCTCGATGCGCCCGGCCTTGTTCGACCGGGCGGACCCGAAGGACCATTTAAGGCCGTGCCGGCACCGCCCGGATAGGTAGGATTCTCCCGATCTTGCCGGGAAATCTTCCCGATCGCTGCTGGCCGGCGGCCCGGGGGTGCCGTATCGGCCGGTATGAAATCGCGGCGCGCCATGGCATCTTGGGTCGCCGGGGCAATCGGGGAGGGAGGAAACGGTGCGCGGCGTCGGGTCGGGCCCATCGGGCCATACGCTCTCGCTGCGGCTGCGGCTCATCGGGCTGGTCGCGCTGATCTTCGCGCTGAGCCTGGCGCTCGGCGGCACGATCGCCTGCCTCAATGCCTCGCGTTCGGTCGAGCGGGAGATGAGCTCGGCCATCGCGGTGGCGCAGCAGACCATCGAGGCGGCGGTCGCCGGCCTCGGCCGCTCGCGCGAGCCGGAGCACGAGCTGGAGCAGCTTGTCGCCTCGTTCCGCGGCAACCGGCATCTGCGGGTCACGCTGGCCGGACAGGAGAGCGCCGTCGCGCTGCCGGCGACGGACGCGCCGCCGCTCGCCCGGGTGCCGGACTGGTTCGTGCGGCTCATGGCGGTGCCGCCGAGCCGCGTCCGCCTGCCGATCCGGTTCGGTGGGCGTGACTATGGCGCGATCACGGTCGAGACCGTGCCGCACAACGAGATTCTCGAGGTCTGGAACGAATTCGGCGACAGCCTGCTCATCCTCGCCCTGTTCTCGGCGCCAACCATGCTGCTGATCTACGTCTTCGTCGGCCATGCGCTGCGCCCGCTCGACCGTATGGCGCGCGGTCTCGCCAGCATCGGTCGCGGCGATTATGGCGTCCGGCTCGACGGCCCGTTGCCGCCGGAACTGTCCCGCCTGCGCGACAGCTTCAACCGCATGGCGGCGCAGCTGGCCGGGATGAGCGTGGAGAACCGCCGGTTGAACGAGCAGCTGCTGAACCTGCAGGAGCAGGAGCGGAGCGAGCTCGCGCGCGACCTGCATGACGAGGTCGGCCCCTTCCTTTTCGCCATCAACATCGACGCCGCCAATATCCGCCGTCATGCCGAAGCCGGCCGGCTGGCTTCAATCGCCTCCCATGCCGCCGCCATCGGCGAAGCGATCGGTCATCTGCAGCGGCAGGTGAAAAGCATGCTCGGGCGGCTGCGTCCGATCGGCCTGGCAGAGTTCGGGCTGATCGAAGCGATCGCCAATCTCATCGAATTCTGGCGCCGGCGTTACCCGGAGATCGCGTTCCATCTCGCGATCGCGCCGGAGGCCGAAGGCTGCAGCGAGCTGCTCGAGACCACCATCTACCGGATCGTGCAGGAGTGCCTGAGCAACGCCGTGCGTCACGGCCAGCCCGCCGCCATCGACATCGCCGTCGCGCATGAGCGCCGAGGCGGCCCGGTCGGCGAGCTGCGGGTGACGGTCAGCGACGACGGCAGCGGCATGCGCAGCGGCTCCGGCCTTGGCTACGGGCTGATCGGCATGGGCGAGCGGGTCAAGGCGATGGGCGGCAGCCTGTCGGTCGCGAGCTACCCCGGCGCCGGTCTCTCGGTCACGGCGCGGCTGCCCCTGGCGGCGCGGGCGGTGGCATGAAGATCCTCATCGTCGACGATCATCCGATCGTGCGGGCCGGGCTGAAGCGGCTGTTGGCCGACCTTCCCCATGTCGAGCTCAGCGAGGCGGCCGGCGGCAAGGAGGCGCTCGTCCTTTGCCGCCAGGGGCGGCCCGATCTCGTCATCCTCGATCTCAACCTGCCGGGGCTGGGCGGCCTGGAGGTGATCAAGCGGCTGAAGCTCGAGGCGCCGGAACAACGGATTCTCGCGCTGAGCATGCACGACGATCCGCTCTACGCTATGCGGGCGCTACAGGCCGGCGCCGCCGGCTATGTCAGCAAGAATGCGCCGCCCGACGAGATCCGCGACGGTATCCTGCGCGTCGCCTCGGGCCAGAGCTACGTGGCGCCGCATCTGGCGCAGGAGCTGGCGCTATTCAGCGTGCGCGCGCCGACGCATCCGCTCGGCGACCTCACGCGACGCGATCTCGAGATCCTGCGGCTGCTCGGCGAGGGGCGCAGCCTCGGCCAGATCGCCGACACGCTCGGCCTCAGCTACAAGACCATCGCCAACAATTGCGGTGCGATCAAGGCCAAGCTGGGCGTGCAACGGACCGCCGAGCTGATCCGCATCGCCGTCGAAAGCAAGGCGCAGTCGAAGATCTAGGACGGGGCCCCGGCCGCGGTCACGAGGCGGAAGCGGGTGCCGCAGAGGGTGATTTGGTCGCCCTCGACCGGGCGGCCGCGGCGGCGCGCCGCGGCGAGGAGGCGCGCGCGGTCGGCGACGGCGATGTCGAGACCGGCGAGGCCTTCGCCGCGTCCGTCGGTGGCGGCGACGAAGCGCAGCCGGCCGAGATCGAGCGCGATCTCAGCCTCGCCCCGGGCGTCGCGGCCGACCGGCCACTCCAGGATCCCGCTCCAGCGCCGGGCCAGCGCCTCGGGGTCGGGCGATTGCAGCTCGGCGGCGAGTAGCGCGCTGGTCACGTCGCCGCGGATCGCCTTCTGCCAGTCGGGGCCGGCCGGGTAGTAAGGGCCTTCGAGGCTCTCGCCGCTGCTGGTATGGTTCAACTCCAGCATGGCGCCGCCGGTATCGCGCGGATGCAGCTGCAGCCCGGTGTAGCCATCGTGGCGGATCGGGTTGGCGATGCGCACCGCGATCTCGTCCATATGCCGGCGGCGCCGCTCGATGTCGTCGCAATCGACGATCACCATGTAGCCGCCATCGCCCCGCCGCCGCTCGAGATAGCGGCCGGCGGCGGTGCCGGGACGCGTCGGCGCCACCACCTCGAGAAAGCAGGGTCCGATCGGCAGCAGCGCGTTGACGAGGCCGTAGCGCGCCACATTGCCGTCGCGGTAGCAGACGGCGAGGCCGAGAATGTCGGCGAGATCGGCGATCGCCGGCTCGAGCTCGGATGCCACGAGGCAGACCTGGCGCAGGCGCAGATAGCCCGCCATCTCAGCGGCCGCGGAACACCGGCGCGCGCTTCTCGACGAAGGCGGCGGCGGCCTCGCGATGGTCCTCGGTCTCGGTGCAGCGGGTATGACGCAAGGCCTCCGCGTCCATCAGCTCGGCGAGCCCGGCCTGCTCGGCGAGGTTCATGTTCTGCTTGATGTAGCCCAGGGTGACGCGCGGCCCGCGCGCGAGCGAGAGCGCCAGCGCGCGGGTCTCGCTCTCGAGCTCGCCGTCGGCGACGACGCGGCCGACGAGGCCGAGATCGCGCGCTTCGGCGGCGCCGAGCACCGGCGAGGTGAAGTAGAGCTCGCGCGCCTTCGCCGGGCCGACGAGTCGGGTCAGGAACCAGCTGCCGCCGAAATCGCCGGAGAGCGCCACCTTGGCGAAGGCGGGAGTGAGACGCAGCGTGTCGCCGGCGATGCGCAGGTCGCAGGCGAGCGCCAGCGACAGGCCGGCGCCGGCGACCGGCCCCCGCAGCATGGCGATGGTCGGCTTGGCGATCTCGTGCAGGAGGCGGGCGACCTCCATGCGCCGGCGCAGATCCTGGACGCGCTCGTCGAAGCTCGCGCTCTTCTGGTTGCGCTCGGCCATCGCCTTGACGTCGCCGCCGGCGCAAAAGCCGCGTCCGGCTCCGGTCAGCACGACGACGCCGACGGCGCCGTCGGCGGCGGCACGGGTCAGCGCCTCGTGGAGGTCCTGCAGCATCTCGCGGTTGAGCGCGTTGAGCCGGTCCGGCCGGTTCATCGTCAAGGTGAGCACGCCGTCCTCGAGGGATTCCAGCAGCACGCGTTCCATTGCTTCCTCCCTGCGCGAGCGACGCCGTTGCGGTCAGCGGCTCATCGCCGCCGCCGGCGCTTTCTCCGCCGCGGCCTCGGGCGCGGCGGTCTCCACCGTCTCGAACTCCGCCGGCAGCGTGATCTCGATGAGCTCGAGATCGTCGGAATGGTCGAGCTCGGCATGGCGGATGCCGGGCGGCTGATGGACGCAGCTCCCGGCCTCGGCCACGATCTCGCCGACGCCTTCGTAGGTGAATTTCACCCAGCCTTTCAGCACATAGTACATCTGAAACTCGAGATCGTGCTTGTGCCAGCCGAAGCCGCCATGAGCGCCGGGCTTGGCGCGGATGACGTGCGCCAGCACCTTGCCGCCGGTCGCCCGGCTGATGCCGAGATCGCGGTATTCGAAGCACGAGCGCAGCCCGCGCTGCTCGAAGACGGCGTCTTTCGCATGGAACGCCGAGAATGTCATCTTTGGATCGGCCATGATGATTTCCTCCCCGGAACGGTCTTGGGACGCATCCTAGAATAGGACGGCCGACTGCGCCACCGAACGGCCGGCGCCGGGAAGCATTGCTTAAGGAATCCGGGCGACCCTTGCCGGTGGCAGGGATGCCGGAGAGAATTGACCTACCTCAATGCACGCGGCGGTGTGATCGGCGCCTATAGGCCCGCATCCGCGGCTAGAGAACCTTGTCGCAAAGGATCATGGCGGTCCAAGCACTCAGCCTTCGCGCGGCGTTGCGGCGCCGGGCGCCCGCGCTCATCGTGGCGGCGGGCGGCGCTTCGATTGCCGCGTTCGGATTCCTCGCCGCCGGGGCGCACTCGCCGGCTTCGGCGGCCGGATTGGCCTTCGGCCTGCTGGTGACCAGTGTTCTCGCCGCGATCGCCGACCGCGAGCGCCGGCGCCGGCTCGAGATCGAGGCGGCGGTGGCGGCGCAGACGGCGGAGCTCCAGCGCCAGATCGAGGAGCGCGAGCGCGCCGAAGCGCGCTTCCGCGACTTCGCCGAGATCGCTTCCGACTGGCTCTGGGAGACCGACGCCGAGTTCCGCTTCACTTACGTCTCGGACAATGTCGAACCGCGCTCCGGCCTGCCGGCGTCGTACTACCTCGGCAAGCGCCGCGCCGATCCCGCGACGCTTCGCGTCGACCCCGCCACGGCGCGCAGCATGATGACCGAGATGGAGGCGCGGCTGCCGTTCAAGAATCAGATCTCGGAACGGCATCGCGCCAACGGCGCGGTGTGGTACACCAGGGCCGGCGGCAAGCCCCTCTTCGCCGCCGACGGCAGATTCCTCGGCTATCGCGGTGCCTCTTCGGACGTCACCGCCGAGGTCAAGGCGCGACGCGAGGCCGAATCGGCACACGGACGGCTGGTGGAGGCGCTCGAGATCATGCCCGCCGGCGTCATGATCTACGACCGCGACGACCGCCTCGTGCTGGCCAATGCGCGGATGCGCGAGATGTTCCCCAACGCCGCGGCGATGTTCGAGCCCGGCACGACGCGGCAGGCGCAGCTCGAATTCGCCATCGGCCGAGGCGCCATCCCCGATGCGCGCGAACGGCCGGAAGCATGGGTGCGCGAGCGCATGACCGCCTTCCGCACCTCGCCCGAGGCGATGGTCCTGGGCCTGGCGGACGGACGCTGGTTCCAACACCTCGGTCGCAAATCCTCCGGCGGGGGCGCGATCAGCGTCTTCGTCGACGTCACCGGCCTGAAGCATGCCGAGGAGGAGCTGCAGGCGGCGAAGCGCCGCTCGGACGAATCCCTGGCGCTGCTCGACACGCTGCAATCCGCGGCGCCGATCGGCCTCGCCTTCGTCGACCTGGCGTTCCGGTTCGTCCGCGTCAACGACGCGCTGGCGGCGGCGACCGGCCTCGGCGCCGTCGAGCTGGTCGGCCAGGCCGTCCAGGACGTCCTGCCGGCGGTCTGGCCGCAGATCGCGCCGACGCTGGCACGCGTACTCGAGACCGAGAAGCCGGTCGTCAATGTCGAGGTCGCCGGCGACATGCCGGGCCATCCCGGCGAGGTGAGGCACTGGCTCGCGACCTTCTATCCCGTCCGCGTCCATGACAGCGTCATCGGCATCGGCGTCGTCGTCATCGAGGTGAGCGCGCAGCGCCGCGTCGAGGCGCAGCTGCGCCAGGCGCAGAAGATGGAGGCGATCGGCGGCCTCACCGGCGGCGTGGCGCACGACTTCAACAACCTGCTCGGCGTCATCATCGGCAATCTCGACCTGCTGCTGGAGAGCGAGGGCGTCACCGCCGAGGTGCTGGAGCTCGCCGGCGAGGCGCGCGACGCTGCGCTGCGCGGCGCCGACCTCACCCAGCGCCTCCTCGCCTTCGCCCGGCGCCAGCCGCTGCGGCCGCGCCAGCTCGACGTGAACGAGCTGATCGCCGGCGCCGCCAAGCTGCTGGGGCGGCTGCTCGAGGAGAGCATCGAGATCCGGCTCGATCTCGCCGATGGGCTCTGGCCAGTGGTGGTCGACGCGGCGCAGCTCGAGGCGACGCTCACCAATCTCGTCACCAACGCGCGCGACGCCATGCCCGCCGGCGGCAGCCTGCGCATCGCCACGCGCAACTGCCAGCTCGACGCGAGCTACGCCGTCCAGCATCCCTACGTGACGCCCGGCGACTTCGTGCTCATCGAGGTGACCGATACCGGAACCGGCATTCCGCCGGAAGTGCTGAACCGCGTCTTCGAGCCGTTCTTCACCACCAAACCGCACGGCAAGGGCAGCGGGCTCGGCCTCAGCATGGTGTTCGGCTTCATGAAGCAGTCGGGCGGCCATATCACCGTCTACAGCGAGCTCGGCGTCGGCACGACCTTCCGCCTCTATTTCCCCCGCGCGCAAGCCGGCGAGGCGATGGAAGAGGCGCGTGCCGATGAGCCCCTCCCGCACGGCAAGGGCGAGGTGGTGCTGGTCGTCGAGGACAACGCCGCGCTGCGCCGGATGGCGGTGCGCCAGATCGGCGATCTCGGCTATCGCGTGCGCGAGGCGCAGCACGCG
>JASHTP010000434.1 GCA_030040495.1 Alphaproteobacteria bacterium | reverse complement strand
CTAACGCGGCTGCCGCAGGATCTCGCCGACGCAGCTCCGCGCCAGCACGGTCGCCCTGGCGCGCAGCGCCGGCGACAGCTGGTCGCGGTTCTGCAGCGTCTCGCCGATCTCGCGGCCGCTGAGGCGCTCCGCCAGGCGCTCGGCGACGCAGCCGCAATAGGCCTGGGCCTGCCCGGCGGTGAGCGTCGAGCGCGGGTTGGCCGCGATGGTTTTGACGCAGGACTGGGTGGTCGAGCGCGCGAAGCTGGCGCGGAAGCTCCGGCTGAATTGCGGCTGATCCATGAGGCGATCGAAGAGCAGCGGCAGATTGCCGGCGGCGGCGGCGGCGCCGCTCGCCAGCACGACGAGCCCGCCCCAGATGACGACGGGGCCGAGCGCATCCTCCAGGCGAAACCGCGCGAACGCCCAGATCACCAGGGCGACGATGGTGCAGAGCGCATAGATCGCCAGGGCCCGGAGGCCGGCGGCGGCGATCATCCCGGCGCGCGGCGCCTCCGCCTGCAGGAACAGCCCTACGCCCTGGAGCGCGAGCGCGGCAGCGAGAAACGCGACGCCCGTCCAGATCATCGCCCGGCGCGACATGAAACCCCCGGCTGCAAGCGCAGCCCGCTCTTCTACCATGCCGCCCGGACGGGTTCCTAGTCTCCCGCCGCCGCCTGCGGCGCGGCGAGGCTCAGCGGCGCCGGCAGGCGCGTCAGCATCTCCTTCGGCACCACCTGCCAGAAGCGGCCGAGCTCGCGCTGCCAGTCGAGCAGGAGCTGCTGGGCGAAGCGCGACTGGCTCTCGCGCGCATGCTCCTCGACGAGGGCGCGCAGCACGCCTTCCCAATAGGGCGTGGCCACGCGCTGCCAGACCACGCTCTCGCCATTGATCCGGGCGGGCAGCTCCGCCTCGGCGTCGTAGACGAAGGCCATGCCGCCGCTCATGCCGGCGGCGAAATTGTCGCCGACCTTGCCGAGCATGACGACGGTGCCGCCGGTCATGTATTCGCAGCCGTTGGAGCCGCAGCCCTCGACCACGGCGCGCGCGCCGGAATTGCGCACGGCGAAGCGCTCGCCCGCCTGGCCGGCGGCGAAGAGCGCGCCCGACGTCGCGCCATAGAGCACGGTGTTGCCGATCACCGTGTTCTGATGGGCGATGAGCGGGCTCGACACCATCGGCCGCACCACGATCGTGCCGCCCGAAAGCCCCTTGCCGACATAGTCGTTGGCGTCGCCAAAGACCTCGAGCTTCAAGCCCTGCACGGCGAAGGCGCCGAGCGACTGCCCGGCCGAGCCCCGGAGCCGCACGGTGACGTGGCCCGGCTGCAGCCCTTCCATGCCGAAGCGGCGGGTGATCAGCGAGGAGAGCCGCGTGCCCACCGCGCGGTGCGTGTTGCGCACGCTGTAGGTCAGCTGCATCTTCTCGCCGACCTCGAACAGCGGTTGCGCGTCCTTGATCATCTGCGCGTCGAGCGAGTCCGGCACCTCGTTGCGGCCGGCGAGCGTGCAATAGCGCGGATACTCGCCAGGATCGGCCTGCGCCAGGATCGGGTTGAGGTCGAGATCGTCGAGATGCGCGCTGCCGCGGTGGATCTGCGCCAGCAGGTCGGTGCGGCCGATGACGTCGTTGAGGCTCCTGGCGCCGAGCGAGGCGAGGATCTCGCGCACCTCCTCGGCGACGAAGCTGAAGAGGTTGACCACCTTCTCCGGCGTGCCGGTGAACTTCGCCCGGAGCTTCGGATCCTGCGTGCAGATGCCGACCGGGCAGGTGTTGGAATGGCACTGCCGCACCAGGATGCAGCCCATGGCGACGAGCGAGGCGGTGCCGAGGCCGTACTCCTCGGCGCCGAGGATGGCGGCGATGACCACGTCGCGCCCGGTCTTGATGCCGCCGTCGACGCGCAGCCGCACGCGGTGTCTGAGCCGGTTCAGCACCAGCACCTGATGCACCTCGGAGAGCCCCATCTCCCAGGGTATGCCGGCATGCTTGATCGAGGATTGCGGGCTGGCGCCGGTGCCGCCGCTGTGGCCGGAGATCAGGATCACGTCGGCCTTGGCCTTGGCGACGCCGGCGGCGATGGTGCCGATGCCGGAGCGCGCCACCAGCTTGACGCAGACCTTGGCGTCGGGGTTGATCTGCTTCAGATCGTAGATGAGCTGCGCCAGATCCTCGATCGAGTAGATGTCGTGGTGCGGCGGCGGCGACACCAGGCTGACGCCGGGCGTCGCGTGCCGCAGCCGCGCCAGCATCTCCGTTACCTTGAAGCCCGGCAGCTGGCCGCCCTCGCCGGGCTTGGCGCCCTGCGCGATCTTGATCTCGATCTCGCGGCAGTTGTTGAGATACTCGGCGGTGACGCCGAAGCGGCCCGAGGCGATCTGCTTGATCGCCGAGGCGGCGTTGTCGCCGTTGGCGCGCGGCCGGTAGCGCGCCGGGTCCTCGCCGCCCTCGCCGCTGTCGGACTTGGCGCCGATGCGGTTCATGGCGATGGAGAGGGTCTCGTGCGCCTCGGGGCCGAGCGCGCCCAGCGAGATGCCGGGCGCCACCAGCCGCTTCCGGACCTCGGTGATCGATTCGACCTCGTCGACCGAGACCGGCGCCTGCTTCGGCTTGAAGTCGAGCAGGTCGCGCAGATGGATCGGCGGCAGCTTGCGCAGGCCCTCGGCATAGCGCCGGTAGATGCCGTAGCTGTCGCTCGCCACCGCGGTCTGGAGCGTGTGGACCAGCGTGCCCTCGAAAGCGTGCTGCTCGCCGCCGTGGCGATAGCGGTAGAAGCCGCCCACCGGCAGCGTCACGACGTCCTCGGCATAGGCGCGGCGGTGCTGCTCCAGCGTCTTGAGCTCGATGCCGGCAAGGCCGATGCCGGAAAGCCTGGAGGTCATGCCGGGGAAGAACTCGGCGACGAGGGTGCGCGACAGGCCCAGCGCCTCGAAATTGTAGGCGCCGCGATAGGAGGAGACGACCGCGATGCCCATCTTCGACATGATCTTGAGCAGCCCGTCATTGACCGCGCGCTTGTAGTTGGCGACCGCCTGCTCGAAGCCGGCGCCGGCGCCGAAGAGGCCGCGGCGGTGGCGGTCGGCGATGGTCTCCTGCGCCTGATAGGCGTTGACCGTGGTGGCGCCGACGCCGATCAGCACGGCGAAATAATGCACGTCGAGGCACTCGCCGGCGCGGACGTTGAGCGAGGTGAAGGTGCGCAGCTGCTGGCGCACGAGATGCGAATGCACCGCGCCGGTGGCGAGGATCATCGGGATCGCCGCGCGTCCGGCGGCGACGCGCTCGTCGGAGAGGATGACGTGGGTGCAGCCGCCGCGCACCGCGTCCTCGGCCTGCTGCTGGATGCGGCGCACCGCGTCGCGCAGCACGCCCTCGCCGCCCGCTTCGTCGAAGGTGCAGTCGATCTCGACCGCGGTCTCGCCCATATAGGCGCGCATCGCCGCGAACTCGGCCGTGGTCAGCACGGGGCTGTCGAGCTGCAGCAGCCGGCACTGGCTCTGATCCTCGTCGAGGATGTTGCCGAGATTGCCGAGCCGGGTCTTCAGGCTCATCACCTGCCGCTCGCGCAGGCTGTCGATCGGCGGGTTGGTCACCTGGCTGAAATTCTGCCGGAAGAAATGGTGGAGGCCGCGATGCTGCTCGGAGAGCACGGCGAGCGGCGCGTCGTCGCCCATCGAGCCCACCGCCTCCTTGCCGGTCTCGGCCATGGGCTGGAGCAGGAGCTCGAGATCCTCGAGGCTCCAGCCGGCGGCGATCTGGCGGCGGCGCAGCTCGTCGCGCGCGAGCTCGGCGCGCTCGCCTTCGGCCGGCCGGATCAGGCTGTCGAGCACGGTGATGTTCCTGACCCACTCGGCATAGGGCTGCCGCGCCGCCAGCAGGTCCTTGATCTCGTGGTCGCGATAGAGCCGGCCGGCGGCGAGGTCGACGCCGATCATCTGCCCGGGGCCGAGCCTGCCCTTCTCGACGATCTCGGTCTCGTCGAGCCGCACCATGCCGGATTCCGAGCCGGCGACGATGAGGCCGTTCGCGGTGATGGCGTAGCGCATCGGCCGGAGCCCGTTGCGGTCCATCCCGCCCATCACCCAGCGCCCGTCCGTGAGCGCCAGCGCCGCCGGCCCGTCCCAGGGCTCCATCACCGAGTTGCAGTAGCTGTAGAGCGCGCGATGGGCGTCGGGCATGACGCGCGCCTCGGAGGCGGCCTCGGGCACCATCAGCGTCTTCACCATCGCGAGCATGCGCCCGCCGCGCACCAGCAGCTCGAAGACGGCGTCGAGCGCCGCCGAATCGGAGCCGCCGACCTGGATCACCGGCTTCAGATCCTCGATCGCGTCGCCGAAGATCTCGCCGGCAAGCCGCGTCTCGTGGCTCTTCATCCAGTTGACGTTGCCGCGCAGCGTGTTGATCTCGCCATTGTGGGCGAGGATGCGGAAGGGCTGCGCCAAGGGCCAGGTCGGGAAGGTGTTGGTGGAGTAGCGCTGGTGATAGATGGCGAAGCGCGAACGGAAGCGCTCGTCGAGCAGGTCGGGGTAGAAGGCGGTGAGCTGCTCGGCCAGGAACATGCCCTTGTAGATGATCGAGCGGCACGACAGCGAGCAGATGTAGAAATCCCGGATCTGGTCGGCGATGACGCGCTTCTCGATGCGGCGGCGGATGACGTAGAGGTCGAGCTCGAAGCGCTCGACCTCGGCGCCGCGCGCGTTGGCGATCATGATCTGCTCGATCTCCGGCCGCGTCGCATTCGCCTTCTCGCCGATGATGTCGGTGTTCACCGGCACCTGGCGCCAGCCATAGATCGAATAGCCGGCGTTGAGGATCTCGGCCTCGACGATGGCGCGGCAGCGCTCCTGCCCGTCGAGGTCGGTGCGCGGCAGGAAGACGGTGCCGACGGCGAGCCGGCCGGGCGCGGGCTCGTGTCCGGCATGGCGCACATGCTCGCGGAAGAAATCCTGCGGGATCTCGACATGGATGCCGGCGCCGTCGCCGGTCTTGCCGTCGGCGTCGACCGCGCCGCGATGCCAGACCGACTTGAGCGCGTTGATCGCCGCCTCGACCACGGCGCGCCGCGGCTCGCCGTCGAGCGCGGCGACGAAGCCCACGCCGCAGGCATCGTGCTCCTCGGCGGGATCGTAGAGGCCGGCGGCCGCGAGATGCGCGGCGTTGCGGCGGAAATCCACGACGAAGCTCATGATCGTCAGACCCTGGTGATCGCGATATGGCCCGGCTCGGCGGCGACGCGCTCGAGCCAGCGGCGGACGGCGCCATAGCGGGCGAGATCGAACTCGCCCTCGTCGGCGACATGGGTGTAGGCGTAGAGCGCGATGTCGGCGATCGAATAGCGCTCGCCGACGAAGTAGCGGCGCCCCGCGAGATGCCGCTCCATGACGTCGAGCGCGGCATAGCCCCAGCGGCGCTTGCCCTCGACCATGGGCCGGCGCTCCTCGTCGATCAGGCGATGCGTGATCCAGAAGCGCAAGGTGGCGAGGTTGGGCTCGTGGCTGTACTGCTCGAAGAACAGCCATTGCATCGCCAGCGCGCGCTCGAAGCGGTCCTGCGGCAGGAAGCGCGTGCCTTCGGCGAGATAGACGAGGATCGCGTTCGATTCCGCGAGGCAGCGCCCGTCCTCGAGTTCGAGCACCGGGACGCGCCCGTTGGGATTGAGGCGCAGGAACTCGGGCGTGCGCGTCGCGCCGCGCAGGATGTCGTACTCGACCCGCTCGAACGGCAGGCCGAGCAGGGTCAGCAGCAGCCGCACCTTGTAGCCATTGCCGGAGAACGCGCAGTCGTGCAGCCGCAGCATCCTCGTCACTCCGCCGCGGCGACCGAGGCCGGCTGCGCCGCTTCCTTCGCCTGCAGGTAAAGATGCATCTGCTCGGCGGCGTCGCGGCCGTCGCGGATCGCCCAGACGACGAGCGAGGCGCCGCGCACGATGTCGCCGGCGGCGAAGACGCCGTCGAGCGAGGTCGTCATGCGGCGCTGGTCGATCTTGAGCGTGCCCCAGCGCGTGACCGCCAGCTCGGGCGCGGCGAAGAGACGCGGCAGCTCCTCGGGATCGAAGCCGAGCGCGGTGATGACGAGCTCGGCCGGGATGTCGAAATGGCTGCCGGGCAGCGGCTGCGGCGCCTGCCGGCCGCTGGCGTCGGCGACGCCCAGATGCATGCGGTGGGCGCGCACCTGGCGCACGACGCCGTTGCCGAGGAGCGCTTCGGGCGCGGCGAGCCAGAGGAACTCGACCCCCTCCTCCTCGGCGTGCCGCACCTCGCGCTGCGAGCCCGGCATGTTCTTGCGGTCGCGGCGATAGAGGCAGCGCACCGACGCGGCGCCCTGGCGCACCGCGGTGCGCACGCAATCCATCGCCGTGTCGCCGCCGCCGATGACGACGACGTGCTTGCCGCGCGCGTCGAGCGCGCCGCTGTCGAATTCCGGCACCGCGTCGCCGAGGCCCTTGCGGTTGGAAGCGACGAGATAGGCCAGCGCCGGCACGACATTGCCCAATCCCACGCCGGGACAGGCGAGATCGCGCGCCTTGTAGACGCCGGTGGCGACGAGCACGGCGTCGTGGCGCGCTCTGAGCTCGGCCAGGCTCACCTGCTCGCCGACGCCGACGCCGAGATGGAAGCGCACCCCCGCCTCCGCCAGCAGCGCGTGGCGGCGCGCCACCACCTGCTTCTCGAGCTTGAAGTTGGGGATGCCGTAGACGAGCAGGCCGCCGACGCGGTCGTGGCGGTCATAGACATGGACCTGGTAGCCGCGGCGCCGGAGCTGCTCGGCCGCCGCCAGCCCGGCCGGGCCGGCGCCGACGATCGCCGCCGAGGGCGACATCGCCTTCTCTCTGAGATAAAGGTGCATCTGCTCCG
>JASHTP010000035.1 GCA_030040495.1 Alphaproteobacteria bacterium | reverse complement strand
TGCTGCGCGAGCATCTCGGCCTCACCGGGACCCATGTCGGCTGCGACACCAGCCAGTGCGGCGCCTGCGTCGTCCATCTCGACGGCGTGTCGGTGAAGAGCTGCACCCTCCTCGCGGTCCAGGCCGAAGGGGCGCAGGTGACCACCATCGAGGGCCTCGCCACCGGCGACAAGCTGCACCCGATGCAGGAGGCCTTCCGCGAGCATCACGGGCTGCAATGCGGCTTCTGCACGCCGGGCATGGTGATGAGCGCGGTCGACTTCGCCAAGCGCCACAAGAACCCGACCGAGCGGCAGATTCGCGAATGGCTCGAAGGCAATATCTGCCGCTGCACCGGCTATCACAACATCGTGAAGGCCATCCAGGCCGGCACCGAGGCAATGGGGAGGACCGCGTGATGTCCAGCACCGGAATCGGCGCCCCCGTGCGCCGCAAGGAGGATGCGCGCTTCCTGACCGGAAGTGGCACCTACACCGACGACATCAACCGGCCGGGACAGGTCTACGCCTATATCCTGCGCAGCCCGCACGCCCATGCCGAGATCAAGGGCATCAACACCGCCAAGGCGAAAGCCGCGCCCGGCGTCGTCGCCGTCTATACCGGTGCCGACATGCAGGTGGGCGGCCTGCCCTGCGGCTGGCTCATCCATTCCAAGGACGGCTCGCCCATGGCCGAGCCGCCGCATCCGGTGCTGGCGCAGGGCAAGGTCCGGCATATCGGCGACCCCGTCGCCGTGGTCATCGCCGAGACGCGGGCCCGGGCCAAGGACGCAGCCGAGCTCATCGCCGTCGACTACAAGGCCCTGCCCGCCGTCGTCTCCGCCGAAGAGGCGCTGAAGCCCGGCGCGCCGCAGCTCCATGAGCAGGCCAAGGGCAATCTCTGCTACGACTGGCATCTCGGCGACAAGGCGGCCGTCGACGCCGCCTTCGCCAAGGCGGCGCATGTGACGCGGCTCGACATCGTCAACAACCGCCTCGTGCCCAACGCGATGGAGCCGCGCGCGGCGATCGGCGAGTATGACCGCGCCACCGGCGAGTACACGCTCTACACCACGAGCCAGAATCCGCATGTCATCCGGCTGCTGATGGGCGCCTTCGTATTGCAGCTGCCGGAGCACAAGCTGCGCGTGGTGGCGCCGGACGTGGGCGGCGGCTTCGGCTCGAAGATCTATCACTATGCCGAGGAGGCGATCGTCACCTGGGCTGCGCCTCACGTCGGCCGGCCGATCAAATGGACGGCCGAGCGCAGCGAGAGCTTCGCTTCCGACGCGCAGGGCCGCGACCACGTCACCCATGCCGAGCTGGCGCTCGACAAGGGCGGCAAGTTCCTGGCGCTGCGCGTTGCCACCATCGCCAATCTCGGGGGCTATCTCTCGACCTTCTCGACGGCGATCCCGACCTATCTCTACGGCACCTTGCTCGCCGGCACCTACACCACGCCGGCGGTCTATGTCGAGGTCAAGTCGGCCTTCACCAACACCGTGCCGGTCGACGCCTATCGCGGCGCCGGGCGGCCGGAAGCCTGCTACGTCATCGAGCGCCTCGTCGACACCGCGGCGCGGGAGATGAAGATCGACCGGGCCGAGCTGCGCCGGCGCAACTTCATCCCCAAGGACGCCTATCCCTATCAGACGCCGGTGGCGCTGACCTATGACAGCGGCGACTACTTCACCACCCTCGACATGGCGTTGAAGGCCGCCGACTACGCCGGCTTCGAGCACCGCCGCCAGGAGGCGACGAAGCGCGGCAAGCTGCGCGGCATCGGCATCGCCACCTACATCGAGGCTTGCGGCATCGCGCCCAGCGCGGTGGCGGGCGCGCTCGGCGCCCGCGCCGGCCTCTACGAGACGGCGGAGGTGCGCGTCCATCCCACCGGCAGCATCACCGTCTTCACCGGCACGCACAGCCACGGCCAGGGCCACGAGACGACCTTCGCCCAGCTCGTCTCCGATCGGCTCGGCGTGCCGATCGAGATGGTCGACGTCGTCCATGGCGACACCACCAAGATCCCCTTCGGCATGGGCACCTATGGCTCGCGCTCGCTGCCGGTCGGCGGCTCGGCGCTGGTCAAGGCGATGGACAAGGTGGTGAACAAGGGCAAGAAGATCGCCGCCCATCTGCTCGAGGCCGCCGAGGCGGACATCGAGTTCAAGGACGGCAAATACTCGGTCGCCGGCACCGACAAGAACCTCGCCTTCGGCCAGGTGGCCTTCGCCGCCTATGTGCCTCACAACTACCCGATCGAGGAGGTCGAGCCCGGCCTCGACGAGACGGCGTTCTACGATCCCAAGAACTTCACCTATCCGGCGGGCTGCCACATCGTCGAGGTCGAGATCGACCGCGACACCGGCGACGTCGCCGTGGTGAAGGTCACCGCCGCCGACGATTTCGGCCGCATCGTCAATCCGATGATCGTCGAAGGCCAGGTCCATGGCGGCCTCGCCCAAGGCATCGGCCAGGCGCTCTACGAGAACGCGGTCTATGACGATGACGGCCAGCTCGTCACCGGCTCGTTCATGGATTACTGCATGCCGCGGGCCGACAATCTGCCGTCCTTCGACGTCGCCACGCACGCGACGCTGTGCACGCACAACCCGCTCGGCGTGAAGGGCTGCGGCGAGGCCGGCGCCATCGGCTCGCCGGCGGCGGTGATGAACGCCGTCGTCGACGCGCTGGCGCCGCTCGGCGTCACCGATCTGCAGATGCCGGCGACGGCCGAGCGGGTGTGGCACGCGATCGCGGAAAAGACCATGCCCAAGGCGGCGGAATAAGGGAGCGAAGCCATGTACAATTTCGAGTATCAGCGGGCCCAGAGCGTCGCCGACGCCGCCAAGGCGCTCGGCGCCAAGGAGGAAGCGAAGCTGCTCGCCGGCGGGATGACGCTCATCCCCACCCTGAAGCAGCGTCTCGCCAAGCCTTCCGACCTCGTCGATCTCGGCCGCATCGCCGAGCTCAAGGGAATCAAGCGCGACGGCAACGCCATTGTCGTCGGCGCCATGACGCGGCATGTCGAGGTCGCGACCTCCGACCTGGTGAAGAGCGCCATCCCGGCGCTCGCCCATCTCGCCGAGGGGATCGGCGACCCGCAGGTGCGCAACCGCGGCACCATCGGCGGCTCGGTCGCCAACAACGATCCCGCCGCCGACTATCCCGCGGCCGTGCTCGGCCTCAACGCCACGGTGATCACCAACAAGCGCAAGATCGCCGCCGACGATTTCTTCAAGGGCATGTTCGAGACCGCGCTGGCGCCGGACGAGATCATCACCGCAGTGAGCTTCCCGGTGGCGGAGAAGGCGGGCTATTCCAAATTCCCCAACCCGGCCTCGCGCTATGCCGTGGTCGGCGTCATGGTCGCCCGCACCGGCGGCCAGGTGCGCGTCGCCGTCACCGGCGCCGGCCCCGTCGTCTTCCGCCAGAAGGACATGGAGGCGGCGCTCGGCCGGTCGTGGAGCGCCGACGCCGTGGCCAACATCAAGCAGAGCGCCGCCGGCCTCAACTCCGACATCCACGCCAGCGCCGAATACCGCGCGCATCTCGTCACCGTCATGGCCAAACGCGCCGTCCAAGCGGCGGGTTAAGAGCGGCGGCTGTGGATCTACTCCCTCTCCCCTCTGTGGGAGAGGGAGGGGCCCATCGCGCAGCGATGGGAGGGTGAGGGGTTGATGTCGCGCTCTGACCTCGCCCGTCGTTTGCGGCGCGACATGACCGAGGCGGAGAAGGTCATGTGGCGCCTGCTCCGCGCGCGCCAGCTTGCCGACTTCAAGTTTCGCCGCCAAGAGCCTGTCGGCTGCTATATCGTCGATTTCGACTGCTTTCACCCGCGTCTTGTCGTCGAGACCGATGGCGGCCAGCACGCCAACCCGACGAAGTACGAAGACGAACGCGCGCGATTTCTGGAACGTGAAGGATTTCACCTGCTGAGTTTCTGGAACGACGACGCGCTGGAGAATCGGGAAGGTGTTTGCGCCCGCATCGTCGAAGCGCTTTCTAACCTCTCCCCTCACCCTTCCGCCGCTGCGCGCCGGGCCCCTCCCCCTCCCACGCAGGGGCGAGGGAAATTGCCATAACGCGCCCTATCCCCTAGAACCTCTCCGGAATTTCGGATCGGACGCTGATGACCTCCCTACCCGCTTCGGTCGGCGCGACGCTCGAGCTGCTGCGCCGCGGCAACTATGTCGGTGATCGCAGCCTCGCCACCGCGGCCTATCTCGCGCTCACGCTGAACCGCCCGCTCTTCCTCGAGGGCGAGGCCGGGGTCGGCAAGACCGAGATCGCCAAGGTGCTGGCGGAGACGCTGGGGCGCCGGCTGATCCGGCTGCAATGTTACGAGGGGCTCGACGTCGCCTCGGCGGTCTATGAGTGGAACTACTCGCGCCAGATGATCGAGATTCGCCTCGCCGAGACCGGCGCCGAGAGCCGCGACACGGTCGAAGAGGAGATCTTCTCCGATCGTTTCCTCATCAAGCGCCCGCTGCTCCAGGCGCTGGAGCCGGACCTCGCCGGGCCGTCGGTGCTGCTGATCGACGAGATCGACCGCACCGACGAACCGTTCGAGGCCTATCTCCTCGAAGTGCTCTCCGATTTCCAGATCACCATCCCCGAGATCGGCACGGTCAAGGCGAAGGAACCGCCGATCGTCGTCATCACCTCGAACCGCACGCGCGAGATCCACGACGCGCTGAAGCGGCGCTGCTTCTATTTCTGGGTCGACTATCCCGGCGCCGAGCGCGAGCTCGAGATCCTGCGGGTGAAGGCGCCGGGCGCCGCCGAGCAGCTTTCGCGCGAGGTCGTCGCCTTCGTGCAAAAGCTGCGCGCCACCAACGATCTCTTCAAGCTGCCCGGCGTCGCCGAGACGATCGACTGGGCGCATGCCCTGACCCAGCTCGACGTGCTGGCGCTCACCCCCGAGGCGATCAACGACACGCTGGGCGTGCTGCTCAAATATCAGGACGACATCGCCAAGATCCAGGGCTCGGAGGCGCAGCGCCTGCTCACCCAGGTGAAGCAGGAGCTCGCCCAGGCGAGCTGATGGCCGGCCGGCTCCTCGCCAACATCATGTATTTCGCGCGCACCTTGCGCGCGGCGGGCCTGCCGATCGGCCCCGGCAAGGTGCTGGCGGCGGTCGAGGCGGTGCGCGCCGTCGGCATCGGCGACCGCAGCGATTTCTACTGGGCGCTGCACGCCGTCTTCGTCAACCGCAGGGACCAGCGCGAGCTCTTCGACCAGGCCTTCCACATCTTCTGGCGCAATCCCGAGCTGCTCGAGAAGATGATGGCGCTGATGCTGCCGGCGATCCGCGGTAGCGAGCCCGGCGAAGAGATGAGCCGGCGGCTCGCCGAGGCGCTCCATGCCGGCGAGAGCGGCGGCAAGGACCGGCCGAGCGAGACCGAGATCGAAGTCGACGCCACCATGACCTTCTCGGCGCGCGAGCTGCTGCAGAAGACCGATTTCGAGAAGATGTCGACGGCGGAACTCGCCGCGGCGCGGGCGGCGCTGCGCCGCATGGTGCTGCCGCTCGCCGACATCGTCACCCGCCGCTTCGCCGCCGATCCCCGCGGCGCGCGCACCGACATGCGCGCGACGCTCCGGGCGCAGCTTCGCGCCGGCGATCTCCTGACGCTCAAACGCAAGCGCCGGCGGCGCCGGCCGCCGCCGCTCGTCGTGCTCTGCGACATTTCCGGCTCGATGAGCCGCTACAGCCGCCTCTTCCTCCACTTCATGCACGCCGTCACCAACGACCGCGACCGGGTTTACACCTTTCTCTTCGGCACAAGGCTCACCAACATCACCCGCTTCCTGCGCCACAAGGACGTGGACATCGCCCTCGACAAGGTGGCGGGCGCGGTCGAGGACTGGTCGGGCGGCACGCGCATCGGCCAGTGCCTCACCGAGTTCAACCACCGCTGGTCGCGCCGCGTCCTCGGCCAGGGCGCGGTGGTGCTGCTCATCACCGACGGGCTCGACCGCGACGCCGGCGCCGGCATCGGCCCGGAGATGGACCGGCTGCACAAATCCTGCCGCCGGCTGATCTGGCTGAACCCGCTGTTGCGTTACGAGGGTTTCGCGCCAAAATCATTGGGCATGAAGGCGATCCTGCCGCATGTGGACGAGTTCCGTCCGGTGCACAATCTGGAGAGCCTGGACGAGCTGGTGACGGCATTGAGCCGGCCGGGACCGCGGCGCCTCGAAGCTGCGGCGGCTTGGCGGGAAGCGGGGTGACACGATGGGCGACAATGAAGAGATCTTGCAGCGGGCGGTGGATTGGCGCGCCCAGGGCAAGGGCGTGGCGCTCGCCACGGTGGTGAGTACCTGGGGGTCCTCCCCGCGTCCGGTCGGCGCCAAGCTCGCGCTCGAGCAGGGCGGCGGCTTCATCGGCTCGGTCTCCGGCGGCTGCGTCGAAGGCGCGGTTATCGAGGAAGGGCTCAAGGCCATCACCGACGGCCAGCCGCGCCTGTTGAGCTTCGGCGTCAGCAACGAGCGCGCCTGGGAAGTCGGCCTCGCCTGCGGCGGCAAGATCCAGGTCTTCGTCGAGCGCGTCGAATGAAGCTGCCCCTCCTCGAAAAAGCGCTTGCCGCGAGCCGCTCCGGCCGAGCGGCGGTGCTCGCCACGAATCTGAAGAACGGTCTTCAGACCTTCATCGAAGCCACGGAAACGGCCGGTGATTTGACGCTCGACGCCGCCGCCCTGGCGGCGATTCGCAAGGCCGTCACCGAGGACCGCAACACCACCATCGAGACGCCCGACGGGCCGGTTTTCGTCGAGGTCTTCAACCCGCGCCTGCGCATGGTGATCGTCGGCGCGGTGCATATCGCCCAGCCACTGGCGCGCATGGCGACGCTTGCCGGCTATGGCGTCACCGTCATCGACCCGCGCACCGCCTTTGCCAGCGACGAGCGCTTCCCCGACCTCACGCTCTCGACCGACTGGCCCGACGAGGCGCTGGAGAAGCTCAAGCCAAACCGCCGCACCGCCATCGTCACGCTGACGCACGATCCCAAGCTCGACGATCCCGCGCTCGCCGTCGCCCTGCGCTCTGACGCCTTCTATGTCGGCGCGCTCGGCTCGAAGAAGACCCATGCGGCGCGCTGCAAGCGCTTGGCGGCGCGGGGCTTCGGCGAGTCCGAGCTGGCCCGCATCCATGGGCCGGTCGGCCTCGACATCGGCGCCGTCTCGCCGGCCGAGATCGCCATCGCCATCCTGGCGCAAGTGACCCAGGTGCTGCGCGCCGAGCCGCAAAGCGACCGCGAGGCGGCATGAAGTTCGGCGAGATCCCCGTCGACGAGGCCGTCGGCGCGGTGCTCGCCCATTCTCTCAAGGCCGGCGAGCGCAGCCTGCGCAAAGGCCGCATGCTCAGCGCCGAGGACGTGGCGGCATTGCGCTCCGCCGGCCGCCGCACCGTGGTGGCGGCACGGCTCGAGCCCGGCGACGTCGACGAGAACACCGCCGCCGCCGAAATCGCCCGGCCGCTCGCCGGCCGCCATGTCAGCGTCGCGCCGCCCTTCACTGGCCGCGTCAATCTCTTCGCTGAAGTCGCTGGAATCCTTGTCTTCGACCGCGCTTGGGTCGACCGGCTCAACCTCGTCGACGAGGCTCTGACGCTGGCCACGATCGAGCCTTACGCCGTGGTCGAGCCAAAGCAGATGGTGGCGACCGTCAAGGTCGTCCCGTTCGCCGTCCGCCGCGACTCGGTGGCCACCTGGCTCGCCGCGGCCGCCACCGGCGGCCCGCTTGTGTCGGTCGCGCCGTTCCGGGCGCGTGCCGCGGCGCTGATCCAGACCCGCCTTGCCGGGCTCAAAGAGAGCGTCCTCGACAAGACCGTTCAAACCACGCGTGCCCGGCTGATGGCGCTCGGCAGCACGCTGCTGCCCGACCGGCGCTGCGAGCACGCCGTCGCCGAGCTGGCGGCAGAGATCGCCGGTGCGCTCGCCGGCGGGGCCGAGCTGGTGCTGATCGCCGGCGCCTCGGCCATCGTCGACCGGCGCGACGTCATTCCCGCTGCGATCGAGGCGGCCGGCGGGACCATCGAGCATTTCGGCATGCCGGTCGATCCCGGCAATCTCATGCTGATGGGGCGACACGGGGCGGTCCCGGTGCTGGGTCTTCCCGGCTGCGCCCGATCGCCGAAGGTCAACGGCTTCGATTGGGTGCTGCAGCGCCTGCTGGCCGACCTGCCGGCCGGCGCCGCCGAGATCATGCGTATGGGCGTCGGCGGGCTCCTCGCCGACATCCCGACCCGGCCCTTGCCCCGCGCCAAGGTGGCGGCCGAGGCGGCCAAGGCGGCGCCCCGGGCGCCGCAGGTCGCCGGGCTGGTGCTCGCCGCCGGCCAATCGCGGCGCATGGGGACGCTCAACAAGCTGCTCATCGGCATCGACGGCAAGCCCATGATCCGCCGCGTCGCCGACGCCGTCGCCGCCTCCCAGGCAAGTCCCCTGCTGGTCGTCACCGGCCATCAGCGGAAGAAGGTCGAGGCGGCGCTCGCCGGCACGGAAGCGCGCTTCATCTTCAACCCCGACTACGCGCAGGGCCTCTCCACTTCGGTGAAGCGGGGTCTGGCGGCCTTGCCGCCGGAAGTCGACGGCGTCGTGGTCTGCCTCGGCGACATGCCGATGGTGAGCGCCGCGGTCATCGACCGGCTGATCGCCGCCTTCAACCCGATCGAGGGTCGCGCCATCTGCGTCCCGACCCGCCGCGGCAAGCGCGGCAACCCGGTGCTGCTCGCCCGCCGCTTCTTCGCGGACCTGGCCTCGCTCTCGGGCGATGTCGGCGCCCGCGACCTCGTCGCCGCCCATGCGGACGAGGTTGCCGAGGTCGAGATGGAAAGCGACGCCGTGCTCACCGACATCGACACGCCGCAGGCGCTCGCCAGGCTTGCGGCGACGGCGAAGGTCGAGGCGTAAAGTTTCGGAATAAATGTCGGGGTGGTGGCGTTGTCGGGAAAACTCGCCCGCAAGTCCCGAAGGAGGCCCCCCGATGAGTTCGCTGCTTGGTGCCGTAACCCTGGCCAGTGCCGTCTGCGGGCTGATGCTCGGCCAGATCACCGCCGGCGCGCAATTCGCCGGCGTCGTCCTCGCCTCGCTGGTGCTGATGACCCTTCGCGCTTAGCGGCCGTCAGACGCGGGCATGCGGGCCGGCAGCCCGTCAGCCGGGAGTCAGCGGAAGTCTGCTGATCTGCTCGTAGCCGAGGGCCGGGGCGACGATCGCAACGAGGAAGGTATTCCCCTGCCATAGCCAGCCGGTCTGCCCCCAATAGGGCTGCGACTCGACCTTGACGAAAATCGTCATTCCCGGCGCCGCCACCACGGTCTTGACCTGATCGGGATAGAGCTTGTCGCTGCGCGCCTCGATCCGATATCGGCCGGGCGCCACATCGCGATAGAACACCGTGCCCGGCGCCGAAGCGCCGACGACCGCGCCGTTGAGCGATACCGTGGTCCATTCCGGCGCGTCATAGATGTCCGGGGAGCGATAGAAATAGAGGCGCGCCTTGCCCGGCGGAACCGGCGGGATGGCGGCCCCGGTCACCTGCGGCGCCGTGTCGCACCCTCCGAGCCACCCCGACAGCAGCAGCGCGAGCATCGCGGGAAGAAATCGGGCTCTCATGGCTTGGCTTCCGCCTCCCTGCCGGTCAATAGTCCGCCAGATCGTCGACGGCATGGCCGCGCTTCGGCACCAGAACCTGGCGGTCGAAGCTCATGAACACCGTGCCGTCGGCCTTCTTGCCGATGGTCCGCACCGCCACGATCCCCTGGGTCGGCCGCGAGCGCGATTCGCGCTTGGACAGCACCTCGGTCTCGGCATAGACGGTGTCGCCGGCGAAGACCGGCGCGGTCAGCTTGATGTCGGTCCAGCCGAGATTGGCGATCGCCTTCTGGCTCACGTCCGAGACGCTCATGCCGGTGATGACGGCAAGCAGGAAGGTGCTGTTGACCAACGGCTTGCCGAACTCCGATTTCGCGGCGTAGGCGCGGTCGAAATGGATCGGGTGCTGGTTCATGGTGAGCAGCGTGAAGTGGATGTTGTCGGTCTCGGTGATGGTGCGGCCGGGCCGGTGCTCGTAGACGTCGCCGACCTCGAAATCCTCGAAATAGCGGCCGTAGCTTTCGCGATAGCGTTGCTTGCCCACCTCTTTGCGCTCGACCGTCATCGCCTCCCCCCTCAGGAAACGGCGTAGCCCTTAGCCTTGGCGGCCAGCCCGTCGAACAGGCCGAGCATGCGCCGGCGCCAGGCGGCGATCGGATCGTCGGCGGCAAGGACTTGGTAGTCGCTGATGCAGCGCGCCCATTGGAAGGCGCCGAAGACGATATAGTCGGCATAGAGCGGTGCCTCGCCGCCGAGGAAGGGCTGCGCCTGAAGCGTGAGGCGCAGCGGCATCAGGCTCTGGCGGAAGCTTTCGAGCCGCTGGTCGCGGTCAGCCACGAAGGCCTCGAGGCTGGTGCCAAAGCGGTCCTCGCGCGAGCGCCGGAAATAATCCCTGTCCTCCGGCGCAACGTGGCGCCAGATGTCGAGCAGGTTGAAGCGGATGAGCGCCGGCTGCAGCACGCTGTCCGCCCAGTTGTTGTAGAAGCGGCTGAGCGCCAGGCCGGCGCCGCCGCCGAAGAGCGACGGGCGCTCGGGATAGGTCGTCTCGAGGTAAGTGGCGATCGCCCAGGAATCGGCGATCCAGCGGCCGTTATCGACGAGCACCGGCACCCTTCCCTGCCCCGACGGCGCGAGCCGCTGCTTCTCACTGAAACGCCACGGGATGGTGGCGACCGGCAATCCCTTGTGAGCCAGCGCCAAGCGCGTCCGCCAGCAAAAGGGGCTGAAGCGTCGATCCTCCTCGGCGCCGGCGAGGTCGTAGAGCTCCAGCATCCCCTACCCCCAATGGCGCCCGGTGGCGCCGATGACGACGGTGACGAGCCCGAGCAGGAGATTGATGCCGACGATCCGCCGGATCTGGTCGAGCTGCTTCTGCGCCGCCGGCAGGTCGCCGGCATCGAGGGCGCGGCGGAAGCGCTTCCACGGCGCGAAATAGAGATGGGCGAAGGCCATCATCATGATGATGCCGAGCCCCTGCATGATGTCGACATAGGGCCCGATCTGGGCGAAGCCGCCAAACCCCCAGACCACCATGCCGTAGCCGCTGGCGAGCAGCGCCGCGATCGCCAGCCAGACCACCGGAAAGAACCGCTCGAAGACACGGCGCCACAGCGGCAGGCGCTGCACCGCCTCGAGCGGCCCGGCGGCGGGGCGCAGCATCTGATGAGCGAAGAACATGCCGCCCACCCAGATCACCGCGGCGAGGATATGGAAGAAGAGCCCGACGATCATGGCGCCGGCATTCTAGCGTCCGCCGCCGCCGGCGCCAGCCCCGGCCAGCGGCAGCTATTGGTCGCCGTCGCCGAGCCGGGCGCGCAGCGCCGCACGCACCGCTTCCGGCTGCTCGTCGATCGCCGCCGCGACCGCGCGCAGGCGGCGGCGCAGCGCATAGACCTGGTCGAGGAGCTGCAGCACCACCGGCATCGCCCCCTCGTCGATGGCGAGGTCGTAGCGCAGCTCGCGGATGAGCCACACCCGAGCGACATCGACCTCGTGGAAGACATAACCTTCGGCGCCGCTTTCCGGCAGCACCCAGCGCTCGGCAATCCAGCGCCGCAACTCCTCCGCATCGAGATCGCCGACGAGGCGGATCACCGCGTCGAAGCTCATCATGGCGTCATCCCCCGCCGCGGATCGTAAGGATGCTTCGGCGCCCAGCCGCGCAGGAAGGCGGCGAGATCGGCATCGCCGCCTTCGGGCAGCACCACCTTCAAGGTCACGTATTCGTCGCCCTGCGAACCGTCGGGCTTGGGCACGCCCTTGCCGCGCAGGCGCAGCACGCGGCCGGCGTTGGAATCGGGCGGGATGGTCATGCTGACCGCGCCCGACGGCGTCGGCACCATGACCTTGCCGCCCAGCACCGCCTCGGCCAGCGTCACTGGCAGCTCGAGATGGATGTCGTCACCCTCACGGCGGAAAAAAGCATGCGGCGCGATGCGGATCTCGATGAGTGCGTCGCCCGGCGGCCCGCCATTGAGGCCGGGCTCGCCCTGCCCCTTGAGCCGCAGCACCTGCCCGTCGCGCACGCCGCGGGGGATGGTCACCTCGAGGCTGCGCTCGGGCGCGAGCTGAAGCCGCTGGCGCGCACCGTTGACCGCGGTGACGAAATCGACGGTCAGGCTGAAATGCAGATCGGCGCCGCGCATCCGGATGTTGGCGCCGCCGCGGCCGCCGCGGCTGAAATAGGCGAAGAGGTCGTCGAGATCCTCCGGTGCCATGCCTTCGGCGGAATGGAATTCGTAGCGTTCGCCCGGTGCACCCTCGGCGAAGCCGCGATAGCGGGAATAGGCGTGCTCCGGCCGCTCCGCGCCGGCGGCGTCGATCTCGCCGCGATCGTAGCGCGCGCGCTTGTCCTTGTCGGACAGGAGATCGTAGGCGGCCGCGATCTCCTTGAAGCGGGTCTCGGCTTCCTTGTTGCCGGGATTGAGGTCGGGATGGTGCTTCTTGGCGAGCTTGCGGTAAGCGGCGCGGATTTCGTCCTCGCTCGCCTCCTTCTTGACGCCCAGCACCTCGTAGGGGTCGCGCGCGGCCATGGCATTTCGGGGTTGTGTCGCCCGCCATATAGCGACGGCGCCGCGCTGTGCCAAGCCGGTGACGGCGACGGCGCGATCGGACGAGCGCGCGGCAGGATGGCCCCGGCCGCCGGCAATTGGTTACCTGTAACCAACGACTAGCCAGCCCGTCACCGCACTCGGGGCGACGAGGGCGCCCCTGCCCATTTGGCGGTCAGTTTTTGCTCAATAAACGAACAGCAGCGTCTGGCGGGGCTAGAGCGAGGCCCGGACGCGCTCGACCAGCTCGCGCAGATCGAACGGCTTGGCGAGATATTGGTCAGGCGCGATGCCGTGCTCGCTCGCCCATTCCCGGTCGCCGGTCATCAGGATGAGGGCGATGCCGAGCTCGCGCGCCTTTTCCGCCAGCTGGAGCCCGGTCTCGCCGGGAATCCGCGCGTCGGCGACGATGAGGTCGACCGGCTGCCGCGTGAGCACGTCGCGCGCGACCGCGACGCGGCGCGCCTTGCTGACGCGGAAATCGGCGGCGGAAAGCGCGCGCTCGATCACCTCGAGGATGAGGGGATCGTCGTCGACGACGAGGATGTGTTTCGTTGGCACGGGCTGCAACTCGCGGCTGGTCGCCCATCGGCAGGCTGCATGACGCAAACGTTGTGCCAAGGCGGCGCCCGCCGCGACCGCATTCGCCCGCATGCCGGAATTGGCCCGCGCCTTGCACCATGGAGGTCGTGGCGGCGCCATGGGAAGCCCGGAGCCAAGCGACGTGAACCTGCCGGCGGCAGAGAAGCCCGAAACCGCGATCCCTTTCGACGAGATGGGAACGGCGGGGCAGTGCCGGCCGCATTACGAGCTCGTGCGCCGCTGGCTCGACGAGACGCCGCCGGAGCTGCTGGCGCTGAAGCGGCGCGAGGCCGAGCTGCTGTTCCGGCGCATCGGCATCACCTTCGCGGTCTACGCCGAAGGCGGCGACCCGGAGCGGCTCATTCCCTTCGATATCATCCCGCGCGTGCTCGACGCCGCCGAATGGGAGCTGGTGTCGCGCGGCCTGCGTCAGCGCGTGCGCGCACTCAACGCCTTCATCCGCGACGTCTATCACCGGCGCGAGATTCTCCGCGCCGGCCTCATGCCGCCGGCGCTGGTGCTGCACAATGAGGGCTTCCGGCCGGAGATGCAGGATTTCGAGCCGGCTCAGGGCGTCTACACCCATGTCGCCGGCATCGACATCGTACGTCTCGGGCCGCGCGAGTTCACCGTGCTCGAGGACAATTGCCGCACGCCGTCAGGCGTCTCCTACATGATGGAGAACCGCGAGGCGATGATGCGGCTGTTTCCCGATCTCTTCGCCCACCACCGCATCGCCTCGGTCGCCCACTATCCCGAGGAACTGCTCGACACGCTGCAATCGGTGGCGCCGCCCAACTGCCAGGGCGAGCCCCGCGTCGCGCTGCTCACCCCCGGCGCCCACAACAGCGCCTATTACGAGCACTCCTTCCTCGCCGACGAGATGGGCATCGAGCTGGTCGAAGGCGCCGATCTCTTCGTGGACGACAATGTCGTCTACATGCGCACCACCGAGGGACCGAAACGGGTCGACGTGCTCTATCGCCGCGTCGACGACGACTTCCTCGATCCTCTGACCTTCCGGCCCGAATCCGTGGTCGGCACGCCCGGCCTCTTCAACGCCTACCGTTCCGGCAATCTGACGCTGGCCAACGGCGTCGGCGCCGGCATCGCCGACGACAAGGCGATCTACCGCTTCGTGCCGGCGATGATCCGCTTCTATCTCGGCGAAGAGCCGATCCTGAGCAATGTCCGCACCTTCAGCTGCGCGCAGGACGGCGACCTCGCCTATGTCCTCGACCATCTCGAGGAGCTCGTCGTCAAGGAGGCGCGCGGCTCCGGCGGCTACGGCATGCTGATCGGGCCGCAGGCGACGCAGGAGCAGCTTGCCGAATTCCGCGCCAAGCTGCGTGCCGCCCCCGGCGACTACATCGCCCAGCCGACGCTGGCGTTGTCGACCTGCCCGACCTTCGTCGAGGCCGGCATCGCGCCGCGCCACGTCGATCTGCGGCCGTTCGTGCTGGTCGGACGCGACATCCGCATCGTTCCCGGCGGGCTCACCCGCGTCGCCATGCGCGCGGGCTCGCTGGTGGTCAATTCGAGCCAGGGCGGCGGCACGAAGGACACGTGGGTGCTCGAGGATTGAAGGGATGTTGAGCCGCACCGCCGACAACCTTTATTGGCTCGCGCGGTATATGGAGCGCGCCGAGAACATCGCGCGCATCGTCATGGTCGGCCACCGCATGACGAGCCTGGCGCGCTCGCTGGGAAATTCCGGCAACGAGTGGCATTCGACCCTGCTGGCGGCGGGCTGCGAGCCGGCCTTCTTCGCCAAGCATGCCGAGGCGAGCGCGCCGCTCGTCATCGACTATCTCGTGCGCGACCCCGACAACCCATCGAGCATCTTCACCTGCCTGGAGACCGCGCGCCGCAACGCCCGCGCCGTGCGCACCGCGCTCACCGTCGACATGTGGGACGCGCTGAACGAGACCTGGTACCAGGCGCGCGGCGGCGGGCGCTTCGCCGCCACCGCGGACCTGCCCGCGCTGGTCGACTGGGTGAAGGAGCGCTCGCTGCTCTTCGCCGGCGCCTACGCCAATACCATGCTGCGCAACGACGCCTACTACTTCACCCGGCTCGGCACCTTCATCGAGCGCGCCGACAACACCGCGCGCATCCTCGACGTCAAGTACCATGTGCTGATGCCGCGGCACGAGGGCATCGGCGGCGCGCTCGACTACTATCATTGGCAGGCGATCCTGCGCTCGGTCTCCGCCTTGCGCAGCTATCACTGGGTCTATCAGGACCGCCTCAAGCCCTGGCTCGTGGCCGAGCTGCTGCTGCTCAGGCCGGAGATGCCGCGCTCGCTGCTGAGCTGCTACGAGCAGATCATCCGCCATCTCGAGCTCTTGGCCGAGGCCTATGGCGGCAAGCGCGGCGAGTGCCACCGCATCGCCGGCGAGCTGCACGCCAAGCTGCGCTTCGGGCGCATCCAGGACATCTTCCAGTCCGGCCTGCACGAATTCCTGACCGAGTTCATCGACCGCTCGGTGACGCTCGGCGACGAGATCAGCTCGCTCTACCTTTTGTAGGGGCGCCTCTTGCGACTGCGCGTCCGACATCAAACCGCCTACAGCTACGACAGCCCCATCGCGGCGGCGATCCAGACCCTGCGGCTGACGCCGCGGAACTATGACGGGCTGCGCGTCGTGCAGTGGCGGGTGTGGAGCGACCGGCGGCGCGAGCTGCCGGTCTTCATCGACGGCTACGGCAATCCCACCCACTGCCATGCGGTCAACTACCCGCACACCGACGCCACCGTGTTCGTCGAAGGCGAGGTCGAGACGGCGGCGACGCACGGCATCGTGCGCGGCGCGCCGGAGCCGCTGCCGCCGCTGTTCTTCCTTCGCCGCACGCCGCTGACCGTGCCCGATGCGGCGCTGGAGGCGCTGGCGCGGCAGGCGGCGCCGCAGGGCTCGGTGCTGAAGCAGCTCCACGCGCTGCTCCATCTCGTGCGCGACAGGGTCGATTACCTGCGCGGCGCCACCGACGTCGCGACGACGGCGGCCGAGGCCCTGGCGGCGGGCGCCGGAGTCTGCCAGGACCACGCCCATATCTTCATCGCGGCGGCCCGCCAGCTGGGCATTCCCGCGCGCTATGTCGGGGGCTACATTTGGACCGGGCTGGAGACGCAGGAGTATCAGGCGACGCATGCCTGGGCGGAGACGTTCGTGCATGATCTCGGCTGGGTGGGCTTCGATCCCGCGAACCGGATCTGCCCGACCGAAGCCTATATCCGCACCAGCGTCGGGCTCGACTACCGTTCGGCGGCACCGGTGCGCGGCATCCGCCGCGGCGCCGGCGCGGAGACGCTGTCGGTGGCGGTCAACGTGATCCAGGCGGGCGTCGATCAGTGACCCCCGCCACCGGGGGGAGGACGGCATGACCTATTGCGTCGGGCTCGATCTCAGGGACGGGCTGGTGCTGCTCGCCGACACGCGCACCAATGCCGGGGTCGACAACATCGCCACTTTCTCCAAGACCCATCTCTTCGAGAAGCCCGGCGAGCGGGTCATCGTCCTGCTCGCCGCCGGGAACCTCGCCGTCAGCCAGTCGGTGGTTAACCTGCTGCAGGAAGGCGTCGAGATCGGCGACGTCGCCGAGACGCTGTTCGGCGTCCGGAGCATGTTCCGCGCGGCGCAGCTCGTCGGCGAGGCGGTGCGCCGCATCTACCATGTCGACGGGCCGGCGATGAAGGCGCAGAACGTGCAGTTCGACGTGTCCTTCCTGCTCGGCGGGCAGATCAAGGGCAGCGGCCCGCGGCTCTTCCAGATCTACGCCGCCGGCAATTTCATCGAGGCGACCGTCGACACGCCCTATCTGCAGATCGGCGAGCACAAATACGGCAAGCCGATCCTCGATCGCGCCGCCAGCTACGACACCGACCTCTATGACGGCGTGAAGCTCGCGCTGATCTCGATGGATTCGACCCTGCGCAGCAACCTCACGGTCGGCCCGCCGGTCGATCTCACCGTCTATCGCCGCGACGCGCTGCGCATCGAGCTCAAGCGCCGCATCACCGAGGATGACGAGTATTTCCGCATGATCCGCGAGCGCTGGTCGGAGGCGCTGCGCGAAGCCTACCTCGCCATCCCGCGTCCGGATTGGGGCCGGTGACGCCGGCGCCCGCAGCCTGCCGCGCTCACGCCGCCGGCAGGCCGGCGAGCCGCGCGCTTTCCTCCCAGAGCCGGCGCGCCGCCGAATCGTCGCGGGCCGCCGCGCTCGGCTGCCGCAGCCGGCACTTGTCGAAATAGCCGCCGCTGACACCCTCGACCTCGGGCGAGGAGGCGAGATAGACGATGGTCTCCGCTCCCTGCTCCGGCGAGAGCGCGAAAAGCCGCTTGGCGAGGCCGACGCCGAGGCGGAAGAGCCCGGCATTGTTGTCGCCGAAGCGCGAGGCGACGAAGCCGGGATGAAGGCAGTTGGCGGTGACGCCGCTGCCGGCGAGGCGGCGCGCGAGCTCGCGGGTGAAGAGGATGTTGGCGAGCTTGGAGCGGCCATAGGCGGCGAAGCCGCGATACTGGCTGGCGGATTGCAGGTCGGCGAAATCCAGCGTGCGGCCGCGATGCGCCTCGGAGGCGACGTTGACCACGCGCGCCGGCGCCGCGAGCCGATCGCGCAGCCGGTTGGTCAGGGTGAAATAGGCCATGTGGTTGAGCGCGAAGGTGCGCTCGAGCCCGTCGGCGGTGACGCCGCGCGTCGTGAACATGGCGCCGGCATTGTTGATCAGCACGTCGATGCGCGGCAGCTCCGCGGCGAGCGCGGCGGCCAGCCGGCTCGTCTCGGCCAGCGACGACAGATCGGCGTAGCGGACCGCGAGCTCGCCGGCGGGGACGCGGCCCCTGATGCGGGCGAGCGCCGCCTCGCCGCGGGCCTTGTCGCGCCCGACCAGGACCAGCCGCGCGCCCATCGCCGCCAGCCTTTCGGCGGCGACTAGGCCGATGCCCGAGGTCGCGCCGGTGACGACGCAGGTCTTGCCTCGCATCCCCGTCTCTTCGCTCATATCGTCGCCTCCGCTCGCCGGGCAAGACGCTGCACGCGCCGCTCGCGGTAGAAGATGTAGAGGCCGCTGACGATGATCACCGCCGCGCCGGTCCAGGTCCAGAGGTCCGGCCATTCGGCAAAGGCGAAATAGCCGATGATGACCGTGCCGATGAGCTGGCCGTAATTGAGCGGCGCAATCACCGCCGCCGGCCCCCATTCGAACGCCTTGACGATGAAATAATGGCCGAACCCGCCGAAGATGCCGAGGCCGACGAAGAGCAGGAGATCGACGAGGCTGCCCGGAGTCCGCCAGAAGAACGGTACGGCAAGGCTGGTGAGGACGAAGCCGACGACGGCGATGTAGGTGTTGGAGGTCTCCGCCGAATCGCGCGCCGACAGGCTGCGCGTCAGCAGCTGATAGAGCGCGTTGCAGGCGGCGCTGATCAGCACCAGGAAGGAGGCGAGCTGGACCGCGCCCGAGCCGGGGCGCAAGATGATCAGCGCGCCGAGGAACCCCACCCCAACCGCCGCCCAGCGCCGCGGCCCGACCCGTTCGCCCAACATCACGCCGGAGAGACCGGTGATCATGAAGGGGGCGGAGAAGCTGATCGCCGCGGCGGTCGGCAAGTCGGTGTAGTGCAGCGCGGTGAAGTAGATGCCAGTCGAGCTCACCAGCAGCGCCGAGCGCAGCACCTGGATCCATGGCCGCGAGGTATAGAACAGACGCGGGCCGCGGCGCGGGAAGAAGGCGATGACCATGTAGGCGAAATGGCCGGCATAGCGCGCCCAGACGATCTCCACGGTGGAGTAGCTGTGCCCGAGATATTTCGCCGAGGCGTTGAGGCAGGGGAGCAGCGTCATCGCCACGGCCATGTAGAAAATCGCCCGGCCGATATTGTGTTCGCGCACCACGCCGTTTTTTCCACCTGGCCCCGCCCCGGGGCGCCACCATAGGCGGAGGGGCCGGGCGAGGCCAGATGCCGGCCACGCAAGGCGGTGCTGCGCTCGTGGGTTACGCGAGCGGCCCGACCACGGTGCGCACCGTCTCCCAGGCGACGCGGTTGGCCGCGGCCAGCACCGGCCGATCGAGGATCCGCGGATCGTAGGGCGTGCCGTCGAGGAAATCGGCGAGGCCGCCGGCCTCGCGGACGATGAGCATGCCCGCCGCATGGTCCCAGGGCAGCGAGCGCGAGTGCAGCGAGAAATGCGCCCGGCCGAGGGCGATGGCGCTGTATTCGAGAGCGCTGCTGCCGAGATTCTTGACCGAGCCGACGCGGCCGCTGTCGGCGAGCGCCTTGGCGGCGCGCGGCCCGGCGACGGTCCTGCCGTAGGCGGCGCCGACCATGCGTTGGGCGCTCGCCTCGCCGTCGACCGCGAGCCGGCGTCCCTCCGACCAGGCCCCGGCGCCCGACTCGGCAACCACCATGACGCGCTCGAGCGGATCGTAGATCCAGCCGGCGCGGATCTCGGCGCGCTCGACGCAGGCCAGGATGACGGCGAAGCCCGCCGCGCCGCGGGCGAAATTGCCGGTGCCGTCGATCGGGTCGATGACCCAGACCGGAGCGTCGCCGGCCAGCAGGCCGAAGCGCGCCGGATCCTGCGCCGCCCCCTCCTCGCCCAGCACCGCCGAGCCCGGCGCCAGCGCCTGCAGCCGCTCCTCCAGCATGCGCTCGGCCTCGACATCGGCGATGGTGACGAAATCGCCCGGCTTCTTCTCGCGGATATCCTCCTGCCGCAGCAGCCGGAAGCGCGGCAGGATCACCGAGTCGGCGGTCTCGCGCAACAGCTCGGCGACGGCTTCGGGATCGACCATGATCGCTTCCTAGCCGATGCCGCCCCGCGGCACACGGGGAAAATTCGCCGGCGCGATGCGGTTGCAGAACCGCGCCCGCCCCGATATCGGTCGGGGCGCAAAGCGGCGGGCGAGGAGCCGATGGCGGGTGAAGTCGACGTGGTCGCGGTCGGCGCCGGCGCCGCCGGCATCGCCGCCCGACGGCGCGCCGCCCGCGGACCGGTTCGGCGGCTCGTCCCGAGCGCGCGAGCATCTATCTCCCGCCCCGGCAAAAGTGCTACAAGTACGAGTGGTGCGGGCCGACGCTTCGCGCCATTGTGATCGGGGGTGTCGAGTTTGGGCGAACTGCATGAGCGTGGCGATCGCAGGGGGAACGACATGAGCAAGGTCGCGACACGGGCGCCGACCAAGCCGCGGCAACGGCGCCGCACCATCATCATCGACGGGCCGCACCCCATCGACGTCTATGTCGGCTCGCGCATCCGGCTGCAGCGCATCATGCGCGGCCTGACGCAAAGCGAGCTGGCCGAGCGGGTCGGCATCAGCTTCCAGTCGGTGCAGAAATACGAGCGCGGCGAAAATCGCGTCAGCGCCAGCCGGCTGCACGAGTTCGCCACGGCGCTCGAGGTCAGCGAGCAGTATTTCTTCGACGGCATCGGCGGCGCCGGCGCCGCCGCCGACAGCGCCTCGGCGCAAGAGCCGTCGGTCTCGGCGGTCGAGGGCAAGGAGCTCCACCGCCAGCTCGCGGCGGTGATGTCGATGGAGGACAGGCGGCTGCGCGGCCTCATCATCCAGCTGCTGAAGCTGCTCACCG
>JASHTP010000433.1 GCA_030040495.1 Alphaproteobacteria bacterium | reverse complement strand
TGCGCCCTCGGGGCGCCGGGAGCGCGGGATGAGCGAGGCAAGTGAGGAACGGAGACGCCGGGCGGCGCTGCTCGTTTGGCGCTATGGCGGGCTCGAAGGCGAGGCGCTGCTCGCACCGCTGATCGAGCGGGAGTTCCGCGGGCGGATCGCGCTCCTCACCTCCTTCGGTGCCGAATCGGCGCTGCTCCTCGACATGGTGGCCCGGATCGACCGCGCCACGCCGGTCATCTTCCTCGATACCGGCAAGCTCTTCGGCGAGACGCTGCGCTACCGCGACATGCTGACGGCTCGGCTCGGCCTTGGCGATGTCCGCAGCATCGCGCCCGACCCGGCCGAAATCGCGCGGCGCGACGCCGACGGCACGCTGTGGCATCGCAATGCCGACGCCTGCTGCCGACTGCGCAAGGTCGAGCCGCTGCAGCGCGCGCTCGACGGGTTCGAGGCGGTGATCTCCGGCCGCAAGCGCTACCAGGGCGGCGCACGCCGCGACCTCGCCGCGATCGAGCCGGGCGCCGACATCGTCCGCGTCAACCCGCTGTGGAGCTACGACCGCGAGCGCATCGAGCGCGCCGCCGCGGCGCGCCGTCTGCCGCCGCATCCGCTCGAGGCGGAAGGCTTTCTGTCGATCGGCTGCATGCCCTGCACCGACCGCGTCGCGCCCGGCGAGGATCGCCGTGCCGGGCGCTGGCGCGGCCTCGACAAGAGCGAATGCGGCATTCACCCGGCGCATCTCGTCGAGGCGGCGCGGTGAGCGCCGCGACATCAAAGGGCTTTACGGCGCGACCGTGGCGGCGGAGACTCCGGGCTTCACTGCTCCGTCCGCACCTTGCCTGCCGCCCGCCGCGACGGAAGGCGGGCTCGTCGCCGATCGGCCGAGACAGATCCAGGTGAGGCGCTGACGCGATGCATGCCATCAATTCCCTCTACGCGCTCTCGGGCTTCGCCGTCGGCATGCTGGTGGGCATGACCGGGGTGGGCGGCGGCTCCTTGATGACGCCGATCCTGATTCTGCTGTTCGGCATCCATCCCGTGACCGCAGTCGGCACCGACCTGCTCTATGCCGCGGCGACCAAGAGCGCCGGCACGCTGGTGCACGGGCTCGGCCGGACCGTGGAATGGCGCATCGTCGCGCGGCTCGCCGCCGGCAGCGTGCCGATGACGGCGGTGACCCTGTTCGTGCTGTCGCGCCTCGAGCTCAACGGCGCCGCGGCCGGCAGCCTCGTCTCCGCGGTGCTGGGCGGCGCCCTTTTCGCCACCGCCGCGGCGCTGATCTTCCGGCGGCGGCTGATCGCCGCTTATGTCCGCTATGTCGGCGAGCTCGACGAGCGGCGCACTCGGGCGCTCACCATCGCCATGGGCGGCCTGCTCGGGATCGTGGTATCGATCTCCTCGGTGGGCGCCGGGGCCATCGGCGTCACCGCGCTCATCCTGCTCTATCCGCGGCTGCCCACCCAGCGCATCGTCGGCTCCGACATCGCTCACGCGGTGCCGCTCACGCTCGCCGCCGGCATCGGCCATTGGCTCATCGGCTCGATCGACTGGCCGCTGCTGGGCTCGCTGCTGCTGGGCTCGCTGCCGGGGATCGTCATCGGCAGCCGGATGGCGGCCCGCGTGCCCGACATGGCGCTGCGCATCGCCCTCGCCGTCACGCTGGTCGTTGCCGGCGGAAGGCTGGTGTTCTAGCCGGAATCTCTGCCGCGCCGCGCGACCTCGAGACCAGAGCGGCCGGCGGCCGGATGCGGCATGGACAGCGGCTCCGGAACCGCTCTAAACAAGCGGGTCATGTTGCCTCGGCGCCTGCTTCTCGGCCTCGGCTTCGCCGCTTTGGGCGGAGTGCCGCGCCTTGCCGAGGCCGAAGGCGGGTCGGCGCCTTCCGTCGCGCCGACGCTGGCGCACGACGTGAAGCGCATCCTCGACCGTGGCCGGCTCATCGTCGCGGTGGCGGGATTCGAGGCGCCGCCTTTCGTCACCACCGGCGCCGACGGCAAGCCCGAGGGCACCGACATCGATCTCGCCGCCGATCTCGCGACGGCGCTCGGCGTCGGCCTCGCCTTCGACCGGCGCGCGCGCGATTTCGACGAGATCGTCGATGTCATCGCGCGCCACGAGGCCGATCTCGCCGTCTCCAAGCTGTCGGAGACGCTCGACCGCGCCCTCAGGGTGCGGTTCTCGCAGCCCTATCTGGTGCTGCGCCAGGCGCTGCTGGTCAACCGCCCGCGCTTCGTCAAGATCGCCAAGGGGCGCGAGCCGATCGAGGTGGCGCGCGATGCCGGCGCCGCCATCGCCGTGGTCAAGGGCACCGCCTATGTCGAATACGCCAGGCGCCTGCTGCCGCACGCGCAGCTCCGCGAATACGCCAACTGGGAGCCCGACGCGGTCGGCGCGGTGATGCGCGGCGAGGTCGTCGCCGCCTTTCGCGACGAGCTCGATGTGCGCCGCGTGCTCGCCGCCTGGCCCGAAGCGCCGCTGCAGCTGCGGCCGGCGATTCTCGCCGACACGCGCGACCCGATCGGCATCGGCGTGCCGTGGGACAGCACGCAGCTCCTCGCCTGGATCGATCTCTATCTCCAGAGCACGGCGAAACTGCTCAGCATCGACGAGCTGATGGCACGCTATGCCCAGGCCGAAAAGGCCGGCAGGCGCCCGGACTGAGGCGGCCGCCGCGACCCGGCGCTTGCCCCCTTGGGACTACAACCTGCAGGTGCGGGACTGCGGGCCGCACGGCGCGCCTGGTGCGTCATCGGTGCGCCCGCGGATCGCCTATAAGTAGAGGATTTTTAAACCCTAAGCGATACCGTCGCCCGGCATGGTCGCGACCGAAGAAGCCGGGCCGGAACAGTGGAAGCGGCTCAGCCCGAGCGAGCTCGAGCAGGCGCTGGAGCTGCACGAGCGCTTCCTGCTGCGCAAGGCCGGCGGCCGCCGCGCGCTGCTCGCTTCGCACGACCTCGCCGATGCCGATCTCATCTGCCGCGACCTGAGCGATGCCGATCTCACCGGCGCGCGACTCACCCGCGGGCTGCTGATGGGCGCGGTGCTGCGCGATGCGGTGCTCTTCGCCGCCGATCTGCGCATGGCCAACCTCGACGGCGCCGACCTGACGCGGGCCGATCTGCGCGGCGCCTGCTGCCGCGGCGCGCGGCTCAACAAGGCGATCCTGGCCAAGGCCGATCTGCGCGAGGCGTCGCTCGGGCGCTTCGACAAGCGCCACAAGCTGCTGATCGACCGGCTGCGCGACAGCCACACCGACCTCACCTCGATCGAAGCGCGCGGCGCCGACCTCAGCGGGGCGAAGCTCGCCGGCGCGGTCACCGTGCGCGCCGACTTCACCGATGCGGTCCTGCGCGGCGCCGATCTCCACGGCGGCGACCTGCGCAACGCAAACTTCACCGGGGCCAACCTCGAGGACGCCAACCTCGCCGGCACCAAGCTGCACGGCGCCATCTTCCAGGCGGCGGTGCTGACCGGCGCCAGTCTCGCCGGCGCCGACCTGCGCGGCGCCGACCTGCGCGAGGCGATCCTCGATGCCGCCACGCTGGAGCTGCCGGAGCTGCGCCACGCCATCCGCACCGAATACACCGCCAAATCCGACGAGGAGATGCTCGACGTGCTGCAGCGGCACGGGCTCTGGCTCGACACGCAGGGTCGCGAAGGCGAGCGCGCGGTGCTCGCCCAGATCGACCTTTCCGGCCGCAAGCTCGACGGCGCGCGGCTGGTGCTGGCGATCATGAGGGGCGCGCGGCTGCACCGCGCCTCCCTCGCGCGCGCGCAGTTCGTCATGGCCGATTTGTCGGGCGCCGACCTGCGCGGCGCCGATCTGCGCGAGGCCGATTTGCGCGGCTCGGTGTTCCAGCGCGCCCATTTCAACGAGGCGAATCTGAGCGGGGCGCAGCTCGGCCCGCTGCGCGACGTGGGCGACCGCCATCGCGAGCTGCCATCCAACTTCGAGCGCGCCAAATTCGGCCGCGCCAATCTCGCCCAGGCCGATCTGCGCGGCGCGAACCTGAGCGGAGCCGATTTCTCGAACGCCAACCTCGCCGGCGCCAAGCTGCAAGAGGCCAAGCTCGACGACACCAATTTCTACGGCGCCCGTCTCGACGGAGCCAATCTCGACGGCGCCAGCCGCGAGCGCGCGGCCGGCCTGCCGTGAGGCCGGCGCCGGCCGCCCCGCTGCCGGGCGATGTCGCTCCGCACCAACCTTGTGCGGCTGTAGCCAAGCGTTAACATCTCTCGCTTAGCATGCGCTAGAGGGCGCTAAGGGGGCGATTATGGACACCGATCATGGCATCGACTCCGTCCAGACCAATGTGCGTGTCGCGGAGGCCGACAAGCCGCTCATCCTTCAGGTCGCGCGGCGGCTGCGCAGCGATCCGGACTTCCGCGCCAAGCTCGCGGCGCTACTCGAAGATCTTGCATGCGCTGGTATGGAAGACCGGATCAAGAAGCTGGAACAGCAGGTTAGCTGGTTGCTATCAGGCGCTATCGTGGTTCCGCGCGCTCCTGCTCGGCCGACCCAACCGGCAGCGATGACCGGCGGCCCGAAACTGCCGCCGCCGAAGCTGCCGCCGACCCTCGCCCCGCGGCGCCTCCCCGATTAGCCGGCCTTCCGCGCCAGGCCGGGCCTATCGTCGCCCGCCGGATTGCGCTAGGAGGCTGCCCGCTCGGCACGGCTTCAGGGACGGTTCGGTGTCGCCGATCCTGCGTCTGCTTTATCGGCTCTATGAGCGGCGGTTGCTGCGCCAGATCGGCGGCAAGACGCTGCCGCGTCATGTCGGCATCATCCTCGACGGCAATCGCCGCCATGGCCGCGCCCGCGGCATCACCGAGCCGCAGGAGATGTACCGCCTCGGCGCCGAGAAGCTCGACGACATCCTCGACTGGTGCGCCGAGCTGTCGATCCCGACGGTGACCCTGTGGGTGTTCTCGGCCGACAATTTCCGCCGGCCCGAGCCCGAGGTGTCGGGCATCTTCGCCGCCATCGAGGCCAAGCTCGCGGCGCTGGCGCACGACCCGCTGATCCACAGCCGCCGGGTGCGGGTCCGCGCGATCGGTCGGCTGCCGCTGCTGCCGCCGACGCTGCTGGCGACGATCGCCATCGCGGAGCGCGCCACCGAAGCCTATGACGGCATGGATCTCAACATCGCCGTCGCCTATGGCGGCCGCCAGGAGATCGCCGACGCCGTGCAGCAGCTGCTGCGCGGCGCCGCGGCGAAGGGCGCGAGCCTCGCCGACGCCGTCGGCGCCGTCACCCCCGAGGCCATCGCCCGCCATCTCTACACCGCAGGCCTGCCCGATCCCGACCTGATCATCCGCACCAGCGGCGAGGTCCGACTGTCGGGCTTCCTGCTGTGGCAGAGCGCGCATAGCGAGTACTACTTCACCGACGTGCTGTGGCCGGCCCTGCGCAAGGTCGACTTCCTGCGCGCCATCCGCAGCTTTCAGGAGCGTCAGCGCCGCTTCGGCGCGTGAGCGGCGCTTCCCAGGGCGCGCCGCTTCCGGCTTAATGCGGGCGACGGGCAGGGGAGAGCGGCGTGACGGACCAGGCGGAAACGGCCGGGATCAGCGGCTTTGCGCGGCAGCTCGCCAGCGGCCGCTTCACCGTCACGGCGGAGCTGGTGCCGCCGGTCTCGACCGATCCCGCCGACCTCATGGTGCGGGCCTTGCCGCTTAGGGGCCGCGTCGCCGCCGTCAATGTCACCGACGGTGCCGGCGCCCGCGCGCATCTCTCGAGCCTCGTCGCCGCGCGCATCCTGCTCGACAACGGCATCGAGCCGATCCTGCAAATGACCTGTCGCGACCGCAACCGGCTGGCGCTCGAGAGCGACCTGCTCGGCGCCTTGGCCGTGGGCGTGCGCAACCTCCTGGTGCTGACCGGCGACGACCCCAAGGCCGGCAACCAGCCCGAGGCGAAGCCGGTCTTCGACCTCGACAGCCGCGCGCTCCTGGCGCTGGCTGAGCGCCTCGGCCGCGAGCGCAAGCTGCCGCCGGACACGGCGGTCAAAGGGCCGACCGAGCTCTTCCTCGGCGCCGCCGACCTGCCGATCGATCCGCCGCCGGGCTGGGTGCCGACCGGGCTCGCCGCCAAGGCGGCGGCCGGGGCGCGCTTCGTCCAGACGCAGTTCTGCCTCGATATCGGCGTGGCGCGGCGCTATGCGGCGCGGCTCGCCGAGCACGGGCTCGGCGACCGGCTCAAGCTGCTGATCGGCATCGCGCCGCTGCCCTCGGCGCGCTCGGCGCGCTGGATGCGGGACAAGCTCCCCGGCAGCATCATTCCCGAGGCGCTGATCGCGCGCCTCGACCGGGCGGCGGACCCGCGCCGCGAAGGCATCGCCATCTGCGCCGAGCTGCTGCGCGAACTGGCGACGATTCCCGGAATCGCCGGCGCCCATCTCATGGCGCCGCAGAATCCGGCGGCGATCCCCGAGGCGCTCGCCGCCGCCGGCATCGGCTCGCGGCTGGAAGCTAGAGGTGCATGAACTGCTTGAACTCGGTGAGCATCTGCGGCCAGAGCGCGAGCTGCTCGTCGATGTTCTCGGTGGTGCCGCGCGAGATGCGGGCGTCCTGCTCGGCCCAGATGACATTGCCGGGCTTCCAGTAGACGCGCACGAAGCGCTTGGTCGTGTTCCACTCGTTGATCTGCTCCGGCGTCGCCCTGCTGTTCGACCAGCCGGCGGCGAACTGGATGTCGCGGCAGTAGCCGTTCTCGCATTCGTAGAAATAGACGTCGAAATTGACGTCGACGACGCGGCTGGAAATGATCAGCGTGTTGCTGCTGTCCCGGCCGATCTTGGCCTGCAGGCCCCGCTTGGTCATGATCTGCACCATCTCCTCGGGCGAGATGCCGCGTGCCGGCACCGGACCGGCGGACGCTGGCGCCGCGACCATCAGCACGACTGCCGGGATGACGGGAATAAGCCAGCTCCTCATCGACACCTCCCCCTTGGCTTTCACGCGACTATCGGGTGAAAGCGCGCCGGAAATCAATCGCGCCTTCTTTTTCGACGGACGGGCGCGGCGTTTTTGCCGGCGGCTCAGAACATGCCGTTGGGATTGGCCGCCTGCTCCGGAATCGGCTGGATCACGTCCCAATGCTCGACGATCTTGCCGTTCTCGAGCTTGAAGATGTCGACGATGGCGTTGCCGCGCGTTCCGGGCTCGCGCACCGCATGGACGTGCAGGATGACATAGTCGCCATCGGCGAAGACCTGTTTGATCTCGCTGTGCGATCGCGGGAACTTCTCGCGCAGAAACTCGACGAAGCGCCTGAAGCCCTCGGGCCCGTCGGCGGCGGTGGGATTGTGCTGGATGTAGCGCGGTCCGAAATATTGCGACGCCTTGGCAAAATCCTTCTGGTTGATGCCGGCCTCGTAGAATTCGACGACCGTCTTCTTGTTCGCCTCCTGGGTTGCGCCGGCCAGCGCCGGCGCGGCGGCGAGCAGCAGAAGGGCGTTGGCGAAGGCAAAAGCGACGAGGCGCATGCGGGTCCTCCGGCATATGATGGACGCGGCCTCGCGGCGGCCGGTGCGAAATCTCATCGGCTCCCCCTCGGACGGCAAGTTTCGTCCCGGAGCCTATCCGTGCGCCATGCCCGGGACAACCGCCAAGGCGTCCCTCCCGGCCCGCCGGGGGGGGGGCGGAAGCCGGCGGTGGCGAGGCCGCGCGGCGGCGGTTACTATGGGGCATGGACCACCAGATCCAACGCCAGCGCGAGATCATCGACCGGCGCGCGCTGTCGGCGACGCTCGACGCGCTCGCCTCGGAGGCGCGGGAGCCGCCGCGCGGCAAGGTCGTCGAGGCGCTGCGCCAAGCCCTGCAGCGGGGCCGCGCCGAGATCCGCGGGCGCTTCGATGCCGGTGCCACCGGCACCGAGGTGGTGCGCTCGCTGAGCTTCCTCATGGATCAGCTCATCCGCTCCCTCTATGACTTCGTCGGAGCGCACGTCTATCCGCTCGCCAACCCGACCGCCGGCGAGCACATGACGGTGGTGGCGGTGGGAGGCTACGGCCGCGGCGAGCTCGCGCCCTATTCCGACATCGACCTGCTTTTCCTGCTGCCCTACAAGCCGACGCCGCATACCGAGCAAGTCGTCGAGTACATGCTCTATACGCTGTGGGACGTCGGCCTCAAGGTCGGGCAGGCGACGCGTTCGGTCGAGGAGACGCTGCGCCAGGCGCGGGCCGACCTCACCATCCGCACCGCCGTGCTCGAGGCGCGCTACATCTGGGGCGACGAGAAGCTCTTCGCCGACCTGAAGCGCCGCTTCGAGAGCGAGATCATCAAGCGCAGCGCCGGCGAATTCGTCCAGGCCAAGCTCGCCGAGCGCGACGAGCGCCACCGGCGCCTGGGCGACAGCCGCTACGTCGTCGAGCCGAACGTCAAGGAGGGCAAGGGCGGCCTGCGCGACCTGCAGACGCTGTTCTGGATCGCCAAGTACATCTACCGCGTCGACGATGTCGAGAAGCTGGTCGAGCTCGGCGTGCTTTCGGCCAAGGAGGCACACCGCTTCGAGCGCGCGCAGAACTTCCTCTGGACGGTGCGCTGCCATCTGCATTTCCTCACCGACCGCGCCGAGGACCGGCTCACCTTCGACCGGCAGGGCGAAGTCGGCCGCCGCATGCGCTACACCGACCATGCCGGCACGCGCGGCGTCGAGCGCTTCATGAAGCACTACTTCCTCGTCGCCAAGGATGTCGGCGACCTGACGCGCATCTTCTGCGCCCAGCTCGAGATCGAGCAGGAGCGCCGGCCGCGCTTCACCTGGAAGCCCTGGGGGCTGAGGCGGCGCTCGATCGCGGGCTTCATCGTCGATGCCGGCCGCCTCGACGTGCAGAGCGAGACCGCGTTCCGCGACGATCCCGTCAACCTGCTGCGCCTCTTCCACGTGGCGCAGGAGCACGGGCTCGACATCAATCCGCGCGCGCTCCGCCTGATCACCCAATCGCTGAAGCTGATCGACACGCGGCTGCGCGCCGATCCCGAGGCAAACCGGCTGTTCATGGAGATGCTGACGTCGCGCAAGGAGCCGGAGATCACCTTGCGCCGGCTCAACGAGGCCGGGGTCTTCGGCCGCTTCGTGCCCGATTTCGGCCGAGTCGTGGCGCAGATGCAGTACGACATGTACCATGTCTACACCGTCGACGAGCACACCATCTTCGCCATCGGCATCCTCGGCAAGATCGAGGCGGGCGAGCTCCAGCGCGAGCTGCCGCTCGCCTCGGAGATCGTCCACACCATCGATTCCCGCCGCGCGCTCTATGTCGCGGTGCTGCTGCACGACATCGCCAAGGGGCGCGGCGGCGACCATTCCGAGATCGGGGCGCAGGTGGCCGAGCGCCTGGGCCCGCGCCTCGGGCTCAGCGCCGAGGAGACCGAGACGGTGGTCTGGCTGGTGCGCTTCCACCTGCTGATGAGCAACACCGCCTTCAAGCGCGACATCGACGACGCGCAGACCATCCGCGACTTCGCCGCGCGCGTGCAGTCGCCCGAGCGCTTGAAGCTTCTCCTCATCCTCACCGCCGCCGACATCCGCGCGGTCGGGCCCAAGGTGTGGAACGGCTGGAAGGCGACGCTGCTGCGCGAGCTCTATTACCGCGCCGTCGAGGAGATGTCGGGCGGCCTCGTCGCCGACAGCCGCGACCAGCGCATCGCCGCGGCGCAGCAGGCGGTGAAGGCGCTGCTGCCGGATTTCTCCACGGTGGAGATCGAGGCCTTCCTCGCCAAGGGCTATCCCTCCTACTGGCTCTCCTTCGACACGGAGACCCAGGCGCGGCACGCGCGGCTCACGCGCGAGGCCGAACGCAGCCAGGCGCCGCTCACCGTCGACACGCGCGTCGACGCGCACCGCGCCGTCACCGAGGTCACGCTCTATACCGCCGACCATGCCGGGCTGTTCTCGCGCATCGCCGGCGCGCTGGCGCTCGCCGGCGCCAACATCGTCGACGCCAAGATCCTGACGCTCACCAACGGCATGGCGCTCGACACCTTCACCGTGCAGGATCAGTCCGGCGGCGCCTTCGACCGCCCGGACAAGCTGGCCAAGCTCGCGGTGCTGTTCGAGAGCGTGCTGTCCGGCCGGATCAAGCCGCATCTCGAGCTCGCCAAGCCGGGGGCGATCCAGAGCCGCACCCGCGTCTTCACCGTGCCGCCGCGCGTCCTCATCGACAACAAGGCGAGCCTCACCCACACCGTGATCGAGGTGAACGGCCGCGACCGGCCGGGGCTGCTGTTCGAGGTGACGCGCGCCTTGACCACCCTCAATCTGCAAATCTCGAGCGCCAAGATCTCGACCTATGGCGAGAAGGTGGTCGACGTCTTCTACGTCAAGGATCTCTTCGGCTACAAGGTCGAGCACGAGCAGAAGCTCCGCGACATCCGCGAGCGCCTGACCGAGGTGATGGCCGAGCGCAGCGAGTCCAAGGCGGCGGCGGAATAGCGGGCGCCTACCAGACGCCGGGCAGCAGGCGCCAGCGCACGCGGGCGGCGTAGTCGGCATAGCCCGGGAGCTCGCGCAGCAACAGCCGCTCTTCGGCCACGGCGCGGAACGCGCCCCCCGCGGTGATGACCAGGGCGCCGGCGACCCCCGCCCAGGAGCCCAGCAGCAGCGCCATCGAGACCAGGAGCACCGCCGCGCCCGCATACATCGGGTGGCGGACCAGCGCATAAGGGCCGGTCGAGATGACGCGGTGGCCGCGCTCGCGCTGGAGGCGCACGACCGGCGACAGGAAGGTGTTCTCGCGGAACACGCGCTGGAGGAAGGCGAAGCTCAGCACCATGCCGACCGCGCCGGCGAGGTTGAGCGCGGCGCCCATGTGCGACCAGTGGAACCGCCTGGCGTCGAGCGCCATCAGCACCAGCCAGCCCACGAACAGCAGCGACAAGCCCAGGAGGCCGATGCTGTCCCACAGCGGCTCGCCGCGCTGGAAGGGAAAGCGCATCCGCTCCTCGAGCAGCGCGGGATCGCGGCGCGCCAGCCAGAAGCAGGCGGCGCCGGCGAAGCCGAAGAACAATCCCAGCATCGCCCAGGCCTGGATCCAGTCGAGCGTCCCCGCCGGCCAGAACAGCAGCAGGGCGAAGACCGCCGTTTCGGCGATCAGCGCGACCCAGACTTTGAGAGGCATGGTGCGAGGGTCCTGCAATTTCGCCGTGCGCCCTTCGACAGGCTCAGGGTGAGGAGGTTCTTTGCTGGCATCCACCAGATGCCACTCTCGTTCTTCCTCATCCTGAGCATGTCGAAGGACGCAGGAGCGCTCATGCAGCGCGCCGGCAACCCTATTCGCGCAAATCCTCGAAGAACTCCTTCACCCGGGCGAAGAAGCCTTCGCTCTCGGGGTGGGTGGCCTGGCCGCCGCCGGCCTTCTCGAACTCGCGCAGCAGCTCCTGCTGGCGCTTGGTCATGTGGACCGGCGTCTCCACCACCACCTCCACATACATGTCGCCGCGCGAGGTCGCGCGCAGCACCGACATGCCCTTGCCCTTGAGGCGGAACTGGTGGCCGCTCTGGGTTCCCGGCGAGACATTGACCTTGGCACGGCCGCCATCGATGGTCGGCACCTCGACCGCGCCGCCCAGCGCCGCGGTCGGCATCGAGATCGGCACGCGGCAATGGATGTTGGCGCCGTCGCGCTGGAAGAAGCGATGCGGCTTCACCGAGAGGAAGATGTAGAGATCGCCCGGCGCGCCGCCGCGCAGCCCGGCCTCGCCCTCGCCGGCCAGCCGGATGCGCGTGCCGTCCTCGACGCCGGCGGGAATGTTGACCGAGAGCGTCTTCTCCTTGCGCGCCCGTCCCTGGCCGCCGCAATGGCGGCAGGGATTCTCGATGACCCGGCCGGCGCCGTGGCAGGAGGGGCAGGTGCGCTCGATGGTGAAGAAGCCCTGCTGCGCCCGCACGCGCCCGTTGCCGTAGCAGGTCGGGCAGCTCACCGGCTTCGAGCCGGCTTCGGCGCCGCTGCCGGCGCACTGCTCGCACGGCGCCATGGTCGG
>JASHTP010000432.1 GCA_030040495.1 Alphaproteobacteria bacterium | reverse complement strand
GCCGGTCGCCGAAGATGTCCGCCCCTTCGTCGATCCGGCCTATCGCACTGCCATCGCCCCGGTCGACATCATCGGCGCGCACAAGGGCACCTATGCCTATCAGGTGACCAAGGTGCGCAATCTTCCCGGCATCCGCCGGCTCGGGCTGGTGCCGAGCCAGGGCGGCTCGCGCGTCGGGCTGAGCCAGAATCCGAGTCAGAGCGCCAGCCTCTTCGCCGCCTCGATGAAGCATTCGCGCGGCCGAGTCACCGTCGGCACCGGCAGCGTCGTCATCGACAATTACCGCAGGAAGGGGCAGGACTGGCACGATCGCCTCGAAGCCGATCTCGACTTGCTCGCCCGCTCGCAGAGCGACGGCGCGATCTATTCCGCGCGCGGCCGGCTGCGCGCCATGGCCTGGCTGCACGACCCGCTGCTCGACGAGCTCCTGGATTTCCCGCTCGAGGATTCCGGCGTCCGGGAGGACGAGGCGGCGCTGACCGCGACGGTGCGCGAGGCGTTTCGCGTGCTGCATTTCCACAACTGGCTCAACAAGCCCTACATCCTCCGGCTGCCCAGCAGGTCGGCCGCCTGGAGCGTCGATCCCGACGACCCGCAGGGCTTTCAGACCGAGACGGCGATCGGCGTCGACCGCATCGAGCTGCTGCTCGACGGCAGCTGGGTGAGGCTCGCCGCGCCGGAGATCGCCGACTATCTCGAGCGCATCGAGGGCGCGATCGCGGAGGAGCGCGAGGCGCTTCAGGTCGGGCGCAGGGTCGCCGCGCGCCGCCGCTGGGGCCAGGGGCTGATGGGCGCCGACGTACCGCGCGAGGTCCCGTCCGACATCGCCGACATGCTGAATCTCTGATCGCGGCGTCGGGCTGAAAAGCGACGAGGCCGGGACTCGCGTCCCGGCCTCGCTTGCGTGAAGCTGTCGCGGGTTACTTCATCATCGCGGTCCAGATCGGCTTGCCGTCGGCGCCCTTGAAGGTCGCCTGCCAGGATTCCTCGATCTGCTTCACCACCGGGTCCGGCATCGGCACATAGTCGAGCGCCTTCGCCTCGTCCTGGCCGTGCCTCAGGCACCAGTCGAGGAACTTCAGCACGTCCTGGTTCTGCGCCGCGGGGTAGTCCTCGCGCATCAGCATGTAGGTCGCCGCGGTGATCGGCCAGCTCTCGTCGCCGGGCTGGTTGGTCAGGATCAGGTAGAAATTCTTGACCTTGGTGAAATCGGCGTTGGCTGCCGCCGCCTGGAAGCCGGCCATGGTCGGCTCGAGCGTCTTGCCGTCCTTGTTCACCATCTTGGTGTAGGCGAGCTTGTTCTCCATGACATAGGCGTATTCGACATAGCCGATCGCGCCCTGGATCTGCTGCACATAGGAAGCGACGCCGGCATTGCCCTTGCCGCCGACGCCGGTCGGCCAGGCGACGGAGACGTCGTCGCCGACCTTGTCCTTCCATTCCGAGCTCACCTTGGACAGGTAGTTGGTGAAATTGAAGGTCGTGCCCGAGCCGTCCGAGCGGTGCACCGTCGTGATCTTGATCTGCGGCAGTTTGATGCCCGGGTTGAGCTTCTGGATCTCCGGCGCGTCCCACGAGGTGATCTTGCCGAGATAGATGTCGGCGAGCACCGGCCCGTCGAGCGTCAGCTCGCCCGGCTTGATCCCGGGGAGGTTGACCACCGGCGTGATCGAGATGATCACCGCCGGGAATTGCGCGACGTGGATCGCCGCCAGATCCTCCGGCGTCAGCGGCTTGTCGCTGTTGGCGAAATCGACCGTCTTGGCCTTGATCTGGGCAATGCCGCCGCCCGAGCCGATGGCCTGGTAGTTGACGGCGATGCCGGTCGCCTTCTGGTAGGTCGCCGCCCATTTGGCGAGGACGGGGTAAATCGCGGTGCCGCCCGCGCCGTTCAAATCCTTGGCGTGGGACGCGGGCGCCGTCAGCGCCGCCGCCGCCACCGCCAGCGTTGCGAGAGCCAATCGCTTCATCATGGGGGTCCTTCCCTGTGGATAAATCCCCGCTATCGCGCGCAGACGCGGAATAGGGTGCGGCTGCACCCTATTCGTCCGCTGCTACGGTTTTATTTCTAAATGATGTACGATTTATGACGATCGCTACTTCACCAGCCGGGGCAGCGCCGGCGTCTCGCCCTCGACCGCATCGGCCTCGCCCTCGATGAAGAGCTCGTTCTCCTGGGCGTGGACGCTGTAGGCGGGCAGGTTGGGCGGCAGCGGCTTGTTGGGCTGCACGCCGAGCCGCGCCAGGTTGCGCGCGCGCGGCAGCAGGCGCTGGTTCACCGAGGCGGTGAGCTTGGCGAAGCTCTCCGCCGCCGCCTTGATGCCGCGGCCGAGGCTCGCCGCATGGCCCAGCATCACCGCCATGCTGTCGAGCAGGTCGCGCGTGGTGTCGACGATCTTGTGCTGGTTCTCGACCTGGCGCAGCAGGTTGATCTCGACCGAGGCGAGCGAGATCGCGCAATGCAGCCCGGCCGGGCCGGCGGGGATGATGTCCTTGTCGCGCGCCTTCCTCAGGAAGTCGGGATCGGCGCGGTTGAGCTTCTCGAGCGCCGCCTCGTTGGGCAGGTACATCACCGAGAGCACGCGCGCCATCTCGCCGGCGCGGCCGGACTGGCGCCAGGCGGCGAGGATGGCGCTGCGATAATCCTTCTCGGCGAGCGCGCGCAGATGCTGGTTCATCGTCCGCGCCAGATTGCGATAGGCCTCGTCCTCCGCCGCGCCGCTCTCGGCGCGGGCGATGTCGAGCAGGAACTTCGACGCCTTGCAGTCGATCACCAGCACGCTGTCGCCGGGCAGGAAGACGACGGCGTCGGGCCGGAGCCGCCTGCCTTCCTCGTCCTCGGTGGTGTGCTGCAGCAGGAAGTCGCGTCCCTGCTCGAGGCCGAAGGAGATGAGCGTGTTGGCGAGCCCGATCTCCGCCGCCTGACCCGCGCCGCCGGGACTCGACAGGGCGCGCCAGAGCGTGTCGAGCACCGCGCCCTTCTCCTCCATCTGGCCGTGGAGCTGCTGCACCGCCCGGGCGATCTCGTCCATCTGCTTGACGAGCGCGGCCGACGCCTCGCGCACGCGCTCCTCGGCTTCCTTCTTTGCCTCGGCGTTCTCGCGCTTGTGGTCGTCGATGAGCTTCGAGGAGAGCTGTTGCGCTGTCGTCAGCACCGCCGCTTGTGCTGCCTGCAGGCTCTC
>JASHTP010000431.1 GCA_030040495.1 Alphaproteobacteria bacterium | reverse complement strand
CCGAAATTCTACGAGCCGCCGATCACCGACGTCGCCGGCGTGCGGCGAATGGGGGAGGAAGTGCGCGAGAAGGGCTTCCGCGCGCTCAAGACCAACATCTTCGTGCCGCGCGACGGCAAGCTCGTCGGCTGGCGGCCGGGCTTCGCCAACCCGTTCTTCCCCGAGCTCAACCTCGATCGCGCGGTGCTGAAGGGGCTGCGCGCCCATCTCGATGCCTTCCGCAGCGGCGCCGGGCCCGACATCGACATCCTGCTCGACCTCAATTTCAACGCCAGGACGGAAGGCTATCTCGAGATCCTGCGCGCGTTGGCCGACGACGATCTGTTCTGGGTCGAGATCGACAGCTACAGTTCCGAGGCGCTGGGGCTGATCCGGCGGCGGAGCCCGCATCCCATCAGCTCCGGCGAGACGCTGTTCGGCATCCGCGAGTTCCTGCCCTATTTCCGCGAGCAGGCGATGGACGTCGCCATCATCGACACGGTGTGGAACGGCGTCTGGCAATCGATGAAGATCGCCGCGCTCGCCGAGGCGCACGAGGTCAATGTCGCACCGCACAATTTCTACGGCCATCTCTGCAGTTTCATGAACGCGCATTTCGCCGCCGCCGTGCCCAATCTGCGCATCATGGAGATCGACATCGACCGGCTGCCCTGGGACCACGAGCTTTTCACCCGGCTGCCGGAAATCGAGAACGGCCAGCTCATCGTGCCCGACGCGCCGGGCTGGGGCACCGAGCCCAACGAGGCGGCGGTGCGCGCCCGCCCGCCGCGCGGCGGCGCCGGGCTGATGAGCTACAAGCCCTGACCCGGCGATTGCGAATCACTCGCGCCGGCCACCGGTCGCCAGCTCTTTGACACGGCGGGGCTTTTTATGCGCCCTTGCCGCGGCGGCGATTCGTCCTAGACTTGTGCCGGTGCGTCGGGGCCGGTCGCGTTCGGCCGGCGCCGGCTTCGGTTCAAGGGGGCGGCTCTGTGCCGCACCGGTCAGGGCCGCCTCGGCCGTCTGGAGGAGGCGCCAATGAATGTCGAAGCCATTCTGCGCAACAAGGGCAGCCGGGTTGCCACCGTCTCGCCGCAGGCCAGCATCGCGGTCGCGGCGGCGATGCTGCGCCGCGAAGGAGTCGGCGCCCTGGTGGTGAGCGAGGACGGGGCCACCGTCGACGGCATCCTGTCCGAACGCGACATCGTCCAGGGCCTCGCCGGTCTTGGCAAGGCGCTGCTCGACACCAAGGTCGAGGCGCTGATGACCCGGCGCGTCTTCACCTGCGCGCCGCGCGACAACATCGCCGATCTCGCCGCCGAGATGACGCAGCGCCGCATCCGCCACATCCCGGTGCTGCGCGACGGCGCGCTCGCCGGCATCGTCAGCATCGGCGACGTGGTCAAGGCGCGGCTCGACGAGATGGAGTACGAGACCAGCTCGCTGCGGAGCTTCATCGCCGGCGCCAGCTGAATCACACCGCGTCACAACGATGTGAGCCGGTCTTGGCCGGTCCCGGCTTCCTTGCCATATGCCGAGGGGGACGGGAGGCGCAGGCCATGGCAAGAACGGCGACGCGGCTTATCGTGCTCATCGCCTTGGCGCTCGCGGGCTGCGCCGAGGCGCCGCGTTTCGATCAGGTCGTCGCGCAGCTGCCGCCGCAAGGTGCCACCGCGCGGCTCTTCGTCTATCGCGACTACGACCTTACGCAGAGCCTCTCCTGGGTCCCGATCAAGGCGAACGGCAACCAGCTTGGCGGCCTCGGGCCCGGCCATGTGCTGGTCTGCGACCTGCCGCCGGGGACCTACACGATCGAAGCGCAAAGCCAGGGGCTGTGGCCGGAGCAGAACAAGACCGTGACCGTCGCCGCCGGCCAGCAGGTCTACGCCCGGATCGGCAGCTTCCACACCACCGACCCCGACAGCCACGGCCAGGTGCTGATGACCACTTTCGTGGTGATGTTGCAGGACAGCGCCGCCGGCCGGCGCGACATCGCGCAGCTCTGGTACACGCCCTGCGAGCACCCGCTCGTGGGCTGAGCAAGGGATTTGGCGCGGCAGACGCCCGTCGCCCGCCGCCTCCGATGAAAAACCCGCAGGAAGAGGCGGTTCCTGCGGGTTTTAATCTGGTGGAGCAGAGGGGGATCGAACCCCTGACCTCGACATTGCGAACGTCGCGCTCTCCCAACTGAGCTACTGCCCCGCGACGGGCGGCGACTATGTAAGCCGGCCCCCGCCCCTGTCAAGGCTCGCTGCCCCCGGGCTTGCGGCTTCCTGGCCTCGCGGCTACCGTAGCGCGGCTTCGCGAGGGGGTTGGGCGGGTTCATGGGCGGGTTCCTGGTTCCGGCTATCGACGTCGTGATCGCGCTGATCCACATCTATTGGTGGGTGGTCATCATCTCCGCGGTGATGAGCTGGCTCATCGCCTTCAACGTCATCAACACCTACAGCCGCCCCGTCGCCATGATCGGCGACTTCCTCTATCGCGCCACCGAGCCGGCGCTCCGGCCGATCCGCCAGTTCCTGCCCAATCTCGGCGGCCTCGACATCTCGCCGATCATCCTGCTGCTGATCCTGTGGTTCATCGAGCGCGAGCTCATCCAGCTCGAGTTCTACGTCGCGCGGTTCTGACGGCGGCGATGCGCCTGCCCTTCGCCGCGGCCCCGGGCGGCGTGCGGCTGGCGGTGAGGCTCCAGCCCAAGGCCTCGGCCGAGCGCATCCAGGGCCTGGTCGAAGAGGCCGACGGCAGGGTCGCGCTCAAGGTGGCGGTGACCGCGCCGCCCGAGGCGGGCAAGGCCAACGCGGCGCTGCTGGCGCTCTTGGCGCGGGTCTTGCGTGTCAAGCGGCGCGATCTCAGCCTCGAGCTCGGCGCCGCCGACCGGCGCAAGCTGGTGCTGGTCGCCGGCGACCCGGCGGTGCTGGTCGCGGCAATGGAGGAGGCGCTGGCGCCGTGGTTGAAACCCGTGTGATCGACGGCAAGGCATCGGCGGCTTCGCTGCGCCGGCGCGTCGCGGCGGCGGCCGCCGAGCTCGCGGCGAGAAGCGGCATCGTTCCCGGCCTTGCCGCGGTGCTGGTGGGCGCGGACCCCGCCAGCGAGATCTATGTCCGCTCCAAGGCCAAGGCGACGCGCGAGGCCGGGCTTGCAGGATTCGAGCACCGGCTCCCGGCGGCGGCGAGCGAGGCGGAGCTGCTGGCGCTCGTGGCAAAGCTCAACGCCGATCCCGCCATCGACGGCATCCTAGTGCAGCTGCCGCTGCCGCCGCAGATCGATCCGCAGCGCATCATCGCCGCGCTCGATCCCGCCAAGGACGTCGACGGCTTCCATGCCGAGAATGTCGGCCGGTTGTGGAGCGGCGGCAGGGCGCTGGTGCCGTGCACGCCGTGGGGCTGCCTGGTGCTGCTGCGCGAGACAACGGGCACGCTCGCCGGCGCCGAGGCGGTGGTGATCGGCCGCTCCAACATCGTCGGCAAGCCGATGGCGGCGCTGCTGCTCGCCGAGCATTGCACCGTCACGCTGGCGCATTCCCGGAGCCGCGACCTGCCGGCGATCGCGCGCCGCGCCGACATCCTGGTGGCCGCCGCCGGCCGCGCCGAGCTGGTGCGCGGCTCCTGGATCAAGCAAGGCGCCACGGTGATCGATGTCGGCATCAACCGCGTGGCGGGCGACGGCGGCAAGAGCCGGCTCGTCGGCGACGTCGCCTTTGCCGAGGCGCTGGGGATCGCCGGCGCGATCACGCCGGTGCCGGGCGGCGTCGGCCCCATGACCATCGCCTGCCTGCTGCGCAACACGCTCATCGCCGCTTGCCGCCGCCGCGGCTTGCCGGAGCCGGCGGTCTAAGAAAACAAGATTTCAGCGCGGAGGACGCAGAGAGCGCGCAGGGGGCGCAGAGGAAATCCTATGTCCCTCCTCCGCGTCCTCGGCGCAAGCTTGGCGCCCTCTGCGCTAAATGCGTTCTTTTCGCAAAGTCGCGGCGCCGTCAGCTCGCCTTCGCCTGCAGGCGGAAGCTGGCCTCGGTCTTGGCGCGGATCTCGTCGAAGGTGACGCCGGGCGCGAGCTCGATCAGCGCCATGCCGGTGCCGGCCTTCTTGTCGATGCTGAAGACGCCGAGATCGGTGATCACCATGTCGACGACGCCGGCGCCGGTGAGCGGCAGGGTGCAGCGATGCAAGAGCTTCGGCTCGTCCTTCGCGGTGTGCTCCATCACCACCACGACCTTCTTGACGCCGGCGACCAGGTCCATGGCGCCGCCCATGCCCTTCACCATCTTGCCGGGGATCATCCAGTTGGCGAGGTCGCCATTCTCCGCCACCTGCATGGCGCCGAGGATGGAGAGGTCGATATGGCCGCCGCGCACCATGGCGAAGCTGTCGGCGCTGGAGAAATAGCTGGTCGTCGGCAGCTCGGTCACCGTCTGCTTGCCGGCGTTGATGAGGTCGGGGTCCTCGTCGCCCTCGTAGGGGAAGGGGCCCATGCCGAGCATGCCGTTCTCGCTCTGCAGCTGCACCGACATGCCGGGCGGAATGTAGTTCGAGACCAGCGTCGGGATGCCGATGCCGAGATTGACGTAGAAGCCGTCGCGCAGCTCCTTGGCCGCGCGCGCCGCCATTTCCTCGCGTGTCCAGGCCATGTCCCGCTCCTTATGAGGCGCGCTTGCGCACGGTGCGCTGCTCGATCTGCTTCTTCGGGTGCCGCACATGCACGATGCGCTGCACGAAGATGCCCGGGGTGATGATGTGGTCGGGATCGATCTCGCCGGCCTCGACGAGATGCTCGACCTCGGCGACCGTCACCTTCGCCGCCGTCGCCATCACCGGATTGAAGTTGCGCGCCGTCTTGCGATAGACGAGGTTGCCCTCGGTGTCGCCCTTCCAGGCATGGATGATGGCGAGATCGGCGACGAGGCCGCGCTCCAGCACGTATTTCTCGCCGTCGAAGATGCGCAGATCCTTGTTCTCGGCGATCACCGTGCCGACGCCGGTCTTGGTGAAGAAGCCGGGAATGCCGGCGCCGCCGGCGCGGATGCGCTCGGCGAGCGTGCCCTGCGGATTGAACTCGAGCTCGAGCTGGCCGGCGAGGAACTGCTGGGCGAAGAGCTTGTTCTCGCCGACATAGGACGAGATCATCTTGCGGATCTGCCGGCTCTCGAGCAGCAGCCCGAGTCCGGCGCCGTCGACGCCGGCATTGTTGGAGACGACGGTGAGGTGCCTCACTCCGGCTTCGCGCACCGCGTCGATCAGCGCCGCGGGAATGCCGCAAAGGCCGAAGCCGCCCGACATGATCATCATGCCGTCGCGCAGCAATCCGGCCAGAGCGGCGTCGGCGCTGGGATAGACCTTGTTCGCCATGATCGACCTGCT
>JASHTP010000430.1 GCA_030040495.1 Alphaproteobacteria bacterium | reverse complement strand
GAGCCGCGGGAAGCGCTGCACCTCGCTGTCGAAATCCTGCTTCCCGCGCTCCTCGATGAGCTCCAGCGTGCCTTGGCTGGCGATGACGTATTGCGCCCGGTAGGCGGAAGCGCCCATGACGCGCACCGCGTGATAGTGCGACAGCAGCACGTAGCGGATCGGCTTGTCGGTGACCGCGCGAACATGGCGGATGACGTCCTCGGCCATGACCGGCGTCGCGCGCGTGTCGATCACCATGACCCCGTCATCGCCGACGATGACGCCGGTGTTGGGATCGCCTTCGGCGGTGAGGCAGTAGGCGTTCGGCGCGAGCTGGATGAACTTCTCCTGCTTTTCGGAAAGGTCGGCTTGCGAGGCGAAGGCTTTGGCCATGGCGCTTCCTTTCCGGCGAGTCAGGCGTAGACGCGCTTGTAGAGATCGATGATTTCCTCGGCGCTGGGCACGCGCGGATTGTTGCCGGGCGAGCCCGAGGCGAGCGCCTGGCCTGCCATCACCGGCAGCAGCTCGTGATAGCGCTGCTGATCGATACCGTAGTTGCGGGGCGTCGGCACCTTGAGGTCCTGGTTGAGCGCGCGTAGCTCGTCGAGGAGCCGCGCCACCGCCGCCTGGTTGCCTTCGCTTTCGGCGGCGACGCCCATGAAGCGCGCGCAGTCGGCATAGCGCTCGAGCGCGGCGGTCGCCGAAAAGGCGGTGATCTCCGGCAGCAGCATGGCGTTGGAAAGCCCGTGCGGCACGTGGAAGAAAGCGCCGATCGGGCGGCTCATGCCATGGACGAGGCAGACGCTGGCGTTGGAGAAGGCCATGCCGGCCTGCGTCGCCCCCAGCATCATCGCTTCGCGGGCGGCGCGGTTCTCCGGCTCCAGGCAGGCGGTGCGGATGTGGCGGGCGATGAGCGCCATCGCCGAGCGGGCGACGCCGTCGGTGAAGGGGCTTGCCTTGCGGCTGACATAGGCCTCGATGGCGTGGGTCAGGCTGTCGAGCCCGGTATCGGCGGTCAGACGCCAGGGCATGCTGAGGGTGAGCTCGTAATCGACGATCGCCGCGGCCGGGCAGCAGGCGAGCCCCATGATCAGCATCTTCTCGTCGCGCTCGCTGTCGGTAATGACGGTGAAGCGCGTCACCTCCGACCCGGTGCCTGCCGTCGTCGGGATGGCGACGAGCGGAAGGCCGGTCCGGGGAATCTCGTTCGGCACCTTGTAGTCGCGCATGCGCCCGCCATTGGCCGCCAGCACCGACATCGCCTTGGCGGTGTCGATCGGGCTGCCGCCGCCGAGCGCGACGAGGCAGTCATAGCTGCCGGCGCGCAGCACCTGCACTCCGGCCTCCACCACGTCGGTCGTGGGATCTGGGACGGTATCGGCGAAGACCTGCCACGGGACGCTGGCGGCGTCGAGCCGGTCGGTCACCCGGGCGAGCAGGCCCGAGCTTTCCATGAAGCGGTCGGTGACGATCAACGGCCGGTGCGCCCCGAGCCGCGCCAGCGCCGTCGTCACCTCGGCGACGGCGCCGCCGCCGATATAGAGGAGCCGCGGCATGGTGATGGTGGCGATCATGGGCCCTCCCCCGGATGTCGGCTTCTTGAGCGCCAGTTCTAATACGAAACCCGCGCCGCTCCTAGCAGCCTCTGCCGCCGGCGCGCCGGCGGCGTGCGCTCATAGGCGCCGACGTCGAGCCGCTCCATGAAGGCGAAGGGCGGTGCCGGCACGCGGAAGCCGCAGCGCTCGTAGAGGCCCTGCGCGTCGCGCGTTCCCAGCAGCCAGCGCCGCAGCCCCTGGAGCTCGGGATGGGCGAGGATGGTCTCGACCAGCCAGCGGCCAAGGCCCTTGCCGCGCTCCTCGGGCAGAACGAAGACGTCGGCGAGATAGGCGAAGGTGGCGTAGTCCGTGACCACCCGGGCAAAGCCGACCTGATTGCCGTCGCGATAGAGGCCGAAGGCGAGCGACCGGGCGATGGCGCGCTCGAGCACGGGCAGGGGTATCCCGCTCGCCCAATGCGAGGCGGCGAGGAAGCGGTGGATGACGGCGAGGTCGAGCCGCGCCGCGTCGGTGTCGATCTCATAGCGGGCGCCGTGCGCCTGCCGGCTGCAGGGAAAGATGCTGTGCGTCATGACCGCGCCCCATGCGGAGCAAAGATGGAGTTCCCGGAGATTCCGACCAACGGCCGAGAAGCCGCGTGCCGGCGCGCGGCCCCTGAGGGGCCGCTCAGCGGCTTCGTCGTCGCGCGATTCCGAGACAAGCGGTCATGGCGCAGGAAGATGTGTCGTCCGCGCGCTGTTGTCAATGAGAACGACGCGGCATCGCGGCTAAGGTCTGGGCGCCGCGCGCGTCTATCGCCAGGCCGGCGTCAGGATCCCAGACGGCCTACGAACGCCGCGTGGCGCCCTCACCCCGCCTTCTTGATGTCGAAGGTGAGAGTTCCCGCCTCTTCCCGCAGGGCGAGGAGCTGATGGCCGGTGGTCTCGCAGAAATGCTCGAAATCCTTGGGCGCGCCGGGATCGGTGGCGATGATGCGCAGCACGCCGCCGGCGGGGACGTCGCGCATCGCCTTGCGCGCCTTGAGCACGGGCAGCGGGCATTTGAGCCCGCTGGCGTCGAGGATGACGGGTTCGCTCATCGCCGCCTCAGCCGAACTTGTTGTTCTTGGCGAAGCCCTGCAGCACCCTGCCGCTGCCGGCGCGCTGGCCGAGCCAGGCGCGCAGGTCGGTCTCGGTGCGGGTGCGCTCGCCGCTCTTCCAGCTCAGGCCCTCGGCCTTGGCGAAGACCTTGGCATCCGACAGCTCGCCGTCGTGATAGCGCTGCAGGATGACGCCGCGGCCGCGGGTCATCTCCGGCACCTCGGCAAGCGGGAAGATCAGCAGCTTGCGGTTGGTGCCGACCACCGCGACGGAATCGCCATCGGCCGGCACGCAGACGCGCGCCGCCGCGCCTTCGCCCGGGCTCATCACCACCTTGCCGGCACGGGTCTGGCCCAGCGCCTCGTCGGCCGGAACGACGAAGCCGCGCCCGTCGCTCGAGGCGAGCAGGAGCTTGGCGCCGGCGGCGTAAGGCAGGATCGCCGCCACCTCGTGCTCGTTGCCGAGTTCGATCATCAGCCGCACCGGCTCGCCGTGGCCGCGCCCGCCCGGCAGCTTGTCGACCGGCAGCGTGTAGAATCGGCCGTTGGTGGCGAAGATCAGCAGCTTGTCGGTGGTCGCGGCCGGCACGACGAAGCGGCCCTCGTCGCCCTCCTTGTACTTGATGTCGGCGAGGTTGAGATTGTGGCCTTTGACGGCGCGGATCCAGCCCTTGGCCGAGCACAGCACGGTGACGGGCTCGCGCTCGACCAGCGCCTCGACCGGCACCTGGAGGGCGGCGGGCGGCATGCCGATCTCGGTGCGACGCCTGCCGAGCGCGCCGCCGCCGAAGGCCTGCTTGATGTCCTCGAGCTCGGCGACGATCGCCTTCCATTGCCGCTTGTCGTCGGCGAGCAGGGCGTCGAGTTCCTCCTGCTCGGCGCCGAGGCTTTTGAGCTCCTTCTTGATCTCGATCTCCTCGAGCCGGCGCAACGCGCGCAGCCGCATGTTGAGGATCGCCTCGGCCTGCGCATCGCTGAGGCGCCAGCGCTTCATCATCCGCTCCTTGGCGTCGTCATGCTCGCGGATGATGCGGATGACCTCGTCGAGGTTGAGGTAGACGATCATCTGCCCCTTGAGGATCTCGCTGCGGCGCGCGATCTCGGCGAGGCGGAAGCGGCTGGTGCGCTGCAGCACCGCGCGGCGATGGTCGAGGAAGGCCTGAAGCGCCTCCTTCAGATCCATCACCCGCGGCACGCCCTGGGCGTCGAGGACGTTGAGGTTCAAGGGCACGCGGATTTCGAGCTCGGTGGCGCGGAACAGCGATTCCATCAGCACGTCGGCGTCGACGTTGCGCGATTTGGGCTCGAGCACGATCCGCACCTCGTCGGTCGACTCGTCGCGCACGTCGGCGAGCAGCGGCAGCTTCCGCTCCTCGAGCAGCGCCGCGATCTTTTCGATGAGGCGCGATTTCGGCACCTGATAGGGAATCTCGGTGACGACCACCTCGTAGAGACCGTGGCTCAGCGCCTCGCGCCGCCATCTGGCGCGCAGCCGGAAGCTGCCGCGGCCGGCGGCATAGGCCTGGCGGATCGCCTCGCCCGCCTCGACGAGCACGCCGCCGGTCGGGAAGTCCGGGCCGCGCACGCGCTCGACCAGCTCGTCGACGGTGCAGCGCTTGTGCTTGACGAGATGGACGAGCGCGTCGCAGAGCTCGCCGGCATTGTGCGGCGGGATGCTCGTCGCCATGCCGACGGCGATGCCGCTGGCGCCGTTGGCGAGCAGGTTCGGGAAGCGCGACGGCAGCGCCGCCGGCTCGCTGTTCTCGCCGTCGTAGGTCGGGCGGAAATCGACCGCGTCCTGGTCGATGCCGGCGAGCAGCGCCTCGGCGACCTCGGTGAGCCGGCTTTCCGTGTAGCGCATGGCGGCGGCGCTGTCGCCGTCGATATTGCCGAAATTGCCCTGGCCCTCGACCAGCGGGTAGCGCTGCGCGAAATCCTGCGCCAGACGCACCAGCGTCTCATAGACGGCGTCGTTGCCGTGCGGGTGGAACTTGCCGACGACGTCGCCGACGACGCGCGCGCATTTCTTGAAGCCGGACTTGGGATCGAGCTTCAGCTCGCGCATGGCGTAGAGCACGCGGCGATGCACAGGCTTCAGCCCGTCGCGCACGTCGGGCAGCGAGCGCGCGGTGATGGTGGAGAGCGCGTAGGAGAGATAGCGCTCCCCCAGCGCTTCGGCGAAATCCACGTCGCGGATGTCGCCGGCGGCGGCGGTCTTGCTCATTGAAATCCGATCGAAAGGGCGGCGGGCGAGTCGCGATGCCTAGGCATTCTGCTCACGCGCCATTTTAGCCATGCGCGTCACCAGGTCAACGAAGCGAGCGCGCGCCTGCGGCGGTTTGCGCCCGTGCGGCGCGAAGACGCGTGCCTCGAGGAAGTGGCCGGTGAGCGTCAGCCCGTCGAGCACGTCCTGCGGCGCGGGCGCTTCTTCCGCCGCCGGCGACAGCAGGAAACGCGGCAGGCGCAGCAGCTTGTTGCGATAGGGCGCCCCCGCTTCGGCCGAGACCGCGTGGCCCGATTTCGGCGAGACATAGACAAGATCGGCCGTGCTTCCGGTCGCGGCGCAGCGCGAGAGGTCGAGGCCGAAGCCGAGTTCGGCGAGCAGCATCAGCTCCCATTCGACATAGCCTACCGCCCAGCCGTGGTCGGCATCGAGCGACTCGAGCAGCGCCGAGAGCCCGGCAAAGGCGCGCGGATGCGGCTCGCGCTCGGGCAGCGCCGCGGCGGCGACCGCGGCGGCGGAGGCGAGGCAGGCGAGTCGGGCGGGATCGTCGATGACCCTGGCGGCGTGGCCGCGCAACAGCTCGCAGCCGAGCGAGCCGAGATGCTCGGCGAGCCGCGCCTTCCACTGCGCCGCGACGCGGTTGCCGATCTGGCAGACGGTCCGGAGCTTCCGCCCCTGCCCGCCCCGCACCAGCCCGGCATGGCGGCCATGCTCCCGCGTCAGCAGCTCCACGATGAGCGCGCTCTCGCCGTGGCGCCGCGCGGCCAGAACGATGCCCTCGTCTTCCCACTGCATCGCTCAGCTCTCGAATTCCAGGCCCATCTGCTTGTAGCGCTCGCGATCCTCGCTCCAATCCTCGGTCACCCGCACGAACAGGAAGAGATGGACGCGGCGGCCGAACATGCGCTCGAGCTCGGCGCGGGCGCGGGCGCCGATCTCCTTGATCCGGCTGCCGCCCTTGCCGAGCACGATCGCCTTCTGGCTGGCGCGCTGCACATGGATGGTCTGGCTGATCTTGACGCTGCCATCCTCGCGCTCCTCCCAGAGATCGGTCTCGACCATGGTGGCATAGGGCAGCTCCTGGTGGAGCTGCAGAAAGACCTGCTCGCGCGTCGCCTCGGCCGCGAGCAGCCGTTGCGGCAGGTCGGTGAGCTGGTCTTCGGGATAGAGCCACGGCCCCTCCGGCAGCGCGGCGGCGAGATGGCGGCGGAGATCGGCGACGCCGTCGCCGGTGAGCGCCGACACCATGAAGACGGCGTCGAAGATCCCCTCGCGGCGCAGCCGGTCGGTGAGCGGCAGCAGACGCGGCGGCTCCACGAGGTCGACCTTGTTGAGCGCCAGCACCGCGCGCCGCTTGGCCGATTTGATGCGGTCGACGATGCCCCGCGTGTCCTCGTCGACGCCGCGCGCCGCATCGACCAGCAGCACCACGAGATCGGCGTCCTCGGCGCCGGCCCAGGCGGCGGCGACCATGGCGCGCTCCAGCCGCCGCTTCGGCGCGAAGATGCCGGGAGTGTCGACGAAGACGAGCTGCGCCTCCCCCTCGACGACGATGCCGAGAACGCGCGAGCGCGTCGTCTGCACCTTGGGCGAGACGATCGACAGCTTGGTGCCGACGAGCTGGTTCAACAGGGTCGATTTGCCGGCATTGGGCGCGCCGACCAGCGCCACATAGCCGCAGCGGCGCGCCGCCGCCTCGGTCATGCGCCCGTGCCGAGCGCGGCGAGAGCGGCGGCGGCCGCGGCGGCCTCGGCCGCGCGCTTGGACGAGCCGCTGGCGGTCGCCGGCGGCAGGCCGTCGACGGTGACGGTGACGGTGAAGGTCCGGCGGTGCGCCGGTCCCTCGGTCGCCACCGTGCGATAGACCGGCAGCGCACGGCCGCGCGC
>JASHTP010000429.1 GCA_030040495.1 Alphaproteobacteria bacterium | reverse complement strand
GCGCTGCCGCCCGACGAGCAGGCATGGCGCGCGGCGCGGGCGCTGTTCGCCGCCTTTCGCGTCGACGACGAGGCGACGCGCCGGTCGATCGCCGAGACCTTCCGCACCACCGGCGAGCTGATCGATCCCCACAGCGCCGTCGCCGTCGCCGCGGCCAAGGCGGCGCGGCGCGATCCGAGCGTGCCGATGGTGGCGCTCGCCAGCGCCCACCCGGCGAAGTTCCCCGAGGCCGTGGCGGAGGCGACCGGCGTCCGGCCGCCGCTTCCGGCGCGGCTCGCCGACCTGATGCAGCGGCCGGAGCGGCGGCCGCGTCTGCCCAAGGATCTGCGCGCGGTCGAGGACTATGTCCGCGCCCATGCACGGCCGATCGGCACGGGAGGAGCGGCATGAGCGTGCGCGTGACGATGCTCGGGAACGGCATGCGCGTGCTCACCGACCGCATGGACAGCGTCGAGACCGTGTCGATCGGCGTCTGGGTCGATGTCGGCACGCGCCACGAGCCGTCGCAGATCAACGGCGTCGCCCATCTGCTCGAGCACATGGCGTTCAAGGGCACCGAGCGCCGCTCCGCGCTCGACATCGCCGCCGAGATCGAGGCGGTGGGCGGCCATCTCAACGCCTACACCTCGCGCGAGCACACCGCCTACTATGCCAAGGTGCTGAAGGAGAATCTGGCGCTCGCCGTCGACATCCTGGCCGACATCCTGCAGCGCTCGGTGTTCGATCCCAAGGAGCTCGAGCGCGAGCGCGCGGTCATCCTGCAGGAGATCGGCCAGGCCAACGACACGCCCGACGACATCATCTTCGACCTGTTCCAGGAGCGCGCCTTCCCCGACCAGGCGATGGGCCGTCCGGTGCTCGGCCGCGCCGAGATCATCCGCCAGATCGACCGCGACACGGTGGCGGGCTACATGCGCCGCCATTACGCCGCGCCGGGCATGCTGCTCGCGGCCGCCGGCAATGTCGATCACGACGCCCTGGTGGCGCTGGCCGAGAAGGCCTTCACCGGCCTGCCGCCCGACCGCGCCGCGCGCAGCGAGCCGGCGCGCTATGTCGGCGGCGAGCTGCGCGAGGAGCGCGATCTCGAGCAGGTGCATGTGGTGCTGGGATTCCCCGGCTTTCCCTTCAGCGATCCGGACTACTACGCCGCCTCGGTGGTCTCCTCGGCGCTCGGCGGCGGCATGTCGTCGCGCCTCTTCCAGGAGATCCGCGAGAAGCGCGGCCTGGTCTACGCCATCTACTCCTTCACCCACGCCTACAGCGACGGCGGCCTCTTCGGCGTCTATGCCGGCACCGGCGAGGAGGAGGTGGAGGAGCTGATGCCGGTGCTGTGCGACGAGATCCGCAAGCTCGCCGAGGGTCTCGCCCCGGCCGAGCTCGAGCGCGCGCGCGCCCAGCTCAAGGCCGGGCTCTTGATGTCGCTCGAGAGCACGACGGCGCGCTGCGAGCAGCAGGCGGCGCACATGCTGGTCTTCGGCCGGCCGCTCGACATGGCCGAGATGGTGAGCCGCATCGACGCGGTCGACGCCGCCGCGGTGGCGCGCGTCTTCCGCCGGCTGCGCACGGCGCCGCCGACCTTGACGGCGCTGGGGCCGATCGGCCGCGTCGAGCCCTATCGGCGCCTGGTCGAGCGGCTGGGCGTCTGAGGAGGCGGGAGAAGTGGCCTCCGACATGCTTCGCCTGCCGCGCCTCTTCGGCGCCGCGCCGCCCAGCCTGCGCCTGGAAGGCGACCGCGTCGTGCTGCGCCCGCCGGAGCGCGGCGACTGGGAGCTGTGGTCGGCGCTGCGCGGCGAATCGCGCAAGTTCCTCGCTCCCTGGGAGCCGAGCTGGTCGTCGGACGCGCTGACCCGCAGCGCCTATCGCCGGCGCCTGCAGCGCTATGCCATCGATTGGCGCACCGACCAGGGCTACAGCTTCTTCATCTTCCGCGTCGAGGACGGCGCGCTGGTCGGCGGCATCGGCCTGAGCAACGTCCGGCGCGGCGTCGCCGAGACCGCCAGCCTCGGCTACTGGGTGGGCGAGCGCTTCGCCCGCCACGGCTATATGAGCCAGGGGCTGGCTCTCACCCTCGCCTTCGCCTTCCAGCGCCTCAAGCTGCACCGCGTCGAGGCGGCCTGCCTGCCGCACAACGCGCCGAGCCGCGGCCTGCTGCTCAAGACCGGCTTCCGCGAGGAAGGCTACGCGCGCGAATATCTCTGCATCGACGGGCGCTGGCAGGATCACGTGCTCTACGCCATGCTGCGCGACGAATGGCGGAGCGAAGCCCGATGACGGCAACCGAGACCGAGGCGGCGGCAGGGCGGGACTTCATCCGCGACATCGTCGCGGCCGACCTCGACGCCAAGCGCGTCGCCGGCGTGGTCACGCGCTTCCCGCCGGAGCCCAACGGCTATCTCCATATCGGCCACGCCAAGTCGATCTGCCTCAATTTCGGCATCGCGCAGGAGTTCGGCGGGCGCTGCCATCTGCGCTTCGACGACACCAATCCGACCAAGGAGGAGCAGGAGTACATCGACGCCATCGAGAACGATGTGCGCTGGCTGGGCTTCGACTGGGGCGAGCATCTCTATCACGCTTCCGATTATTTCGAGCGGCTCTACGAATGGGCGGAGCATCTGATCCGCGCCGGCAAGGCCTATGTCGACGATTCCTCGCCCGAGGAGATGCGCCGCCTGCGCGGCACCTTGACCGAGCCCGGGCAGGAGAGCCCGTTCCGCTCGCGCGGCGTCGCGGAGAATCTCGACCTCTTCCGCCGCATGCGCGCCGGCGAGTTCCCCAACGGCGCGCGCGTGCTGCGCGCCAAGATCGACATGGCCGCGGGCAACATCAATCTGCGCGATCCCGCGCTCTACCGCATCCTCCATGCCGAGCATCCCCGCACCGGGACCAAATGGTGCATCTACCCGACCTACGATTTCGCGCATGGCCAGTCGGACGCGATCGAAGGCATCACCCATTCGATCTGCACCCTCGAATTCGAGGATCACCGGCCGCTCTATGACTGGCTGCTGGAGAATCTGCCGGTGCCGTCGCGGCCGCGGCAATACGAGTTCGCGCGGCTCAACATCACCTATACCGTGCTGTCGAAGCGCGTGCTGACGCAGCTCGTGCAGCAGGGCCATGTCTCGGGCTGGGACGATCCGCGCATGCCGACGCTCGCCGGCCTGCGCCGCCGCGGCGTGCCGGCGGCGGCACTGCGCGAGTTCGTCCGCCGCGTCGGCGTCGCGCGCGCCAACAGCGTCGTCGACCTCGCGCTGTTCGAGAGCACGATCCGCGAGCATCTGAACAAGGCGGCGCCGCGCCGGCTCGCCGTGCTGCGCCCGCTCAAGCTGGTGATCGAGAACTATCCCGAGGGAGCGACCGAGGAGCTGGCGGCGATCAACCATCCCGAGGATCCCGCCGCCGGCACGCGGAAGCTGCCGTTCGGCCGCGAGCTCTACGTCGAGCGCGACGATTTCATGGAGAACCCGCCGAAGAAGTTCTTCCGCCTGTCGCCCGGGCGCGAGGTGCGGCTGCGCTTCGCCTATTTCGTCACCTGCCGCGAGGCGGTGAAGAACGCCGCCGGCGAGGTGGTGGAGCTGCGCTGCACCTACGATCCCGCGACCCGCGGCGGCAACGCCCCGGACGGGCGCAAGGTGCAGGGCACGATCCACTGGGTCGCGGCGGCCCATGCCGTGCCGGCGGAGGTCCGGCTCTACAACACGCTCTTCGCCCGCCCCGATCCCGGCGCCCGGGGCGACATCATGGCCGACCTGAACCCCAACTCGCTCGAGGTGCTGAAGGACGCGCTGGTCGAGCCCGCGCTCGCGGCCGATACGACCGACGGGCCGGTCCAGTTCGAGCGCCAGGGCTATTTCTGCCGCGACCGCGACTCCCGTCCAGGGAGGCCGGTCTTCAACCGAACCGTGGGACTGCGCGACAGCTGGGCCAAGACCCAGGCGGGCGGCTAGGCAAGGAGGCGGCGGGCGAAATCGGCCGCTTGCCGCTAGGCGTGGCCGGCGTCGCCGGAGAGCGACAGCGGATCGACGCCGAGCTTGGCCAGCGCCCGCTGCCATTTGTCGCCGATCTGCTCGTCGAAGACGATCGCCTCGTCGGCCGGCACGTGCAGCCAGCCATTGTGCTGCATCTCGGCGTCGAGCTGCCCCGGCCCCCAGCCGGCATAGCCCAGCGCCAGCAGGCTGCGCCGGGGACCCTGGCCGCGGCCGATGGCGCGCAGGATGTCGAGCGTCGCGGTCAGCGCCATCTTGCCGACGACCAGCGTGTTCTCCTCGACGT
>JASHTP010000428.1 GCA_030040495.1 Alphaproteobacteria bacterium | reverse complement strand
GATGTCTCCGACCAGCGTCGCGGGAGATGTCTTGCCCTTGAGCACGACGTTCCGCGCGTAGTGCCTTTCAGTGACGATGCCGACGACGTTTCCGTCATCCACCACCACGAGCGAGCCGATGTCTTTTTCCGCCATTCTTGCTATGGCATCGAACACGGTCGCGTCCGGATGAGTGCACCAGACCATCCGACCCTTCTGGCCGAGCAATTGCCGTACCGTCGTCATGGCTTCCCTCGGTGCGCCGCGAACCGGCTGCTCAGATTGTCCGCGAAACCATTTGCGGGTTGGGGCTTCAATTCGGCAGCGAGCAATCATGCCAGCGCTGTTGAACCCAGGCGGGCATCATTCCTCCCCTGCCGCCAGCCCGCATTTAAAAAGTGTAAAGGCCGACGGGTCTCCTGCTTTGACCTAGATCAATCCGGATCGGCCCCGGATGACGCGGTGATCATGCTCTATGAGATTGCCGGCGAGAACGCCTTATTTGGTCACGGCCTGGCGCAGCGCGCCTACATCGAACCCCCGAGCTGATCGTGCGTTTGGTTTGCTTCGACTACGCGACTGCGCGAAATCGTGCACATGTGTTCGCCGCAGTCGTCGCCCCAGCGGCGGACAGGGTTAGATCGAGTTGGTAATCTTGGGTTTACGGGCGATCGGTGCCATGATTTGAGCCTGCGGGCCGTGACACGTGACAGTCGGGAAGGTCCGCTTCGCGTCATGGGCTGCTCGCGCGGGCACCGCAACCGAAGCCGAGGGGTCTCGAGCGTCGGGATTTCTCTTAGGTCAAGCATGGTCATCGACCTCGTTTCGAACGTGCTGCGCCGCGAAGCGCCACAACTCGGCAAAGAGCTTGGGATCGGCGATGATCCGCGGCACCTTGTGCTGTCCGCCGAGCTGTCCGCGGCTGCGCATCCAGGCGGCGAAGGTGCCGTGCCCGACCACCATGACGGTCGGCGGCTCGAGCCCGAAACCGCCGGCGCGATGGGCGCGATAGTCGTCGTTGGCGCGGCAGAGCTGTTCATCGATGGCGCGCGCAAAGGCGGCGACACCGGGTGGCCCGGCGTCGCTGAACTCGACGATGTAGAGATGCCCGCCGCGGGCTTGCGACATGCCCGGAAATACCGGACCGACGGTGAAATCGGCAATGGAGACCCGCGCCGCCTCGGCGGCCTGGCTAACCGCCTGCTCGATCTCCTCGCCGGTGAGATGCTCGCCGAAGGCAGACAGCGAATAGGAGGTCCGGCCGGTGACGAGAAGGCGCGGCGGATCGCGCTCGACGAGCCTCACCGTGTCGCCCAGGACATAGGCCCAGAGTCCGGCGCAACTGCTGACCACGAGGGCATAGTCTACGCCCGGCTCGGCGGTGCCGAGCCAGTGGCGCGTCGGGCTCGCGGCGGCGAGCTCTGCCGCTGGCACAAACTCGTAGAACAGCCCGTTGTCGACGATGAGCCGCAATCCTTCGCCGAAGCGGCGATCGGCGATGGCGATGAACCCCTCGCTCGCTGGGTAGACCTCGCGCAGCTCCGCATGACCTCCGCTCAGAAGCTCCTCGAACTGGAGCCGATAGGGCGCAAAATTGACGCCGCCATGGATCAGCAGCTCCAGGTCGGGGAAGAGTCTGCGAAGCCGGGGCGGGCCGTTCGCGGCGAGCGAAAACACCCGCTCGAAGAAAATGAGCAGCCAGCTCGGCGTTCCCGTGATCGCCCGGATGTCCTCGCCGAGCGCCGCATGTGCCAGCTTGTCGATCTTCTCCTCCCAATCGGCGATCAGGGCGAGCTCGGGCGGCGGGAAGCAATAGGACTGCGCCCACCCCGGGATCTGGCTCACGGCAATGCCGCTGAGATCGCCGCTGCGGATGCCGGGAGCGTTCTCGACGAGGTCGGTGCTGCCGCCGAGCATCAGGCTCTTTCCGCCGAGCACGCGGCTCCGCGGCCGGTTCGCCAGGTGGTGAACAAGGATGTCGAGCGCCGCCCAGTCGTTCGACCGGATCATCTCGCGCGAGCAAGGGATGTATTTCGTCGCGCCGCTGGTCGTCCCCGAGGTCAGGGCGAAGAACGGAATCGTGCCCGGCCAGCTGCAGTCCGTGAGCCGCGGAAATGCGCGCCGCCAATAGCCGTCCCACATGTCTTCGTAGCGGCGGAGCGGTACGCGCGCCTGAAAACCGGCCACGTCGCGGATTTCGGCGAAGCGATGGTCACGGCCGAAGCGCGTCGCGGCCGCCTTGCGCACGAGGCGCAGCAGCTGGCGCCGCTGGTCGGCGACCGCGTTCTGGCGCGCCAGCCGCATCGCCCGGTACCCTGCATAGAGCCGCAACAATGGCGTGGCGTCGATCATGCGGCCGGCTCCGTCGCCGGCAGCCTGGACGCGCTCACGGCGCGAGCTCCGTGCGATAGGGGAAGGCGGCGGCCACCGCTTCGGGCGTGAGCGGCACTCTGACATAGTCGCCCCGCTGCCAGAGGGCGATTTGGTCCGCAGAGGTGGTGCTGCCGAGCCAGCCATCCTGTCCGCCGAGCAGCACGAAGTAGTTGCGATCGGGGTCGGCCAGGTCGGAGATATGCCGCGCGGACGAGCCGTAGCGGCTGGCATGCCGCTTGTCGGTGAGGGGATGCGCAGTCTTCAACAACGTCTCCGAGCTGCCAGCGGCCGGCAGATCCGCGACGCAATAGGCGCGGCCGATCAGGGGTATGAGCGCCAGAGGATGGCCCAGCTGCAAGCGGTGAACCCCGCCCCACGCCGCCCGGCGCGGCAGCGCCGCGGCGGCGTCGCGCAGCGCCGCCTCGAGCGCGCGGATGCGGTCTTCGGCGCTCGCCGACCGCACATCGTCCCAGATCAGGCCGCGCATGCCCCAGGAGGCCGCATAGGCCTCGCGCCGCCGCGGCGCGACGAGCCGTCGCGCCAGATGATGAGAGAGCAGTTCGAAGGCGAGCGCTCCGCGCGAGTCCGCGCCATAGCTGCCGTCCCAGCCGCTGAGATCGGCGATGAGCCGCTCCTGCCGCGCGCTTCGCCGTTCTCCGGCCGAGCCGAGCCAGGCGAGGAGCAGGTCGCGCTGGGCGAGCGCGGCCATCCAATGGACATCGCGCTGAATCCTTGCCGCGGCATCGACGGACAGACCCGTCTCGGCGGAGAGCAGCTGGTCGAGGCGCCGCTTGCGGTCGGGCGGCGAGAAATGATGCCCGATCAGCAGGCCCGGCGCTTCGGCTCGCTCATTCGCCGAGGCGAGGAACCCGTCGCGCGGATCGACGCAGGAGGGAAGCCGGTCGGAGGTGAGCGTAACGTCCCATCCACAGGCGGCCTGCGCCTCTATCGCGAGATCCGCCGGCGCAGGCCCGCTGCGCTCCAGCAGGTGAGCGGCCATGATGTCGCCGATGTGGCCCACCACATCGGCATAGAGCAGGCGCTGGGCGGGAACGGCAAAACCGTCGAGCGCGGCCCGGAATTCGGCCCCATTGCGCGCCCGGTTGGCGCGGAGCATGGCGGTCATTTCATCGCTGGGCTGATGGCCGATCCAGCGCAGCGCCAGCCTGTCGCCGTCCGAGCGGAGCCAGGGGATGTCAGTGACGATCGGGCCCCACCGGGCCTCTCGAATACGGATCTTGCGGCGGCCGCTCCAGCGGACGGTGAGCACCTCCTCCCGTTCCCGGATCTCGGCCGATCCTTCGGCGGGCACGACGACGAGGTCGCTGCTCGCGGCGTGCAGGCTCGTGCCGCCCCAAGCGATCCAGGGATTTCGTCCGAGCGCGATGAAGGGCAGGCCCGGGATCATGAGCCCGACCGCGTGCCGGGCGGGAGATTTCATGCCGGCGATGATCCAGGGGTTGGGAAGGAAGAGCGACAGATGAGGATCACTGGCAATCACCGGCGCGCCGCTTGCGCTTCTGGCTGACGACACGACGAAGCAGTTGCTTCCGGACTTCAGCGCCGTGCCCATCGTCGCGCTTGATCCAACGGACGAAGCGTGCTCCTCAGGGCTCGTCGCAGGCGAGAAAAGGTCGTGGCGAAGCAGCCGGTGCCAAAGCATCGGCCAGTCCGGCTCGCCGCGCAAGCCGAGCAGGCGCGCCCAGACGATCCAGTTGACATCGCCGCTCACCAGGCGGCCAAGGGTCAAGAGGTCGGCCACGCTCCAAGGCTTGCGCTGCAGCCCAAGAAGCCGGAACTCATCGGGCAGCGTCTCGGCCCTGGCGATGTAATGATTGAGCCCCCGCACAAAGGCCTTTAGGAAGCGACGCGTCTCCTCGGGCAGCTCGCGCGCGATCGCCGGCACCGCGCGAGCGATGTCGAGAGTGTGCACCAGCCGATCGACCTCGACGCCGAGAGGACCGATCATTTCCGCCACCCGTCCCTGCGACAGCCGCCGCATCATCTCGATTTGCCCGAGGCGAAGATGAGCATGGACCAGGCCAAGCGCGACGGCGAGATCGTCCTCCGTTTCGGCCGTGATGAAGGGGATCTGGTGCTCATCCCAATGGACCGTGACGGGCGCCGCGATCGGCAGGCCGGTCCGGGGCAGCATCGCCAGGCGATCGCGGAGCGCGAGCTTCGGGCGGCGCCGGATCAGATGCCGGGCCAGATGCCCGAACAACAGCATGGCTCCAAGGAGCCGGTCGCGTCGCACGGACTTACCTTTCGAGTTCGGCCGCCGCTTGAGCAGCCTTCCGCGCATCACCTTCCCAGCGCGACGGCTTCGCTCGCGCGCGTCCTCTGCGATGCCGGTGCGAGAGGCGGATCAGCCCGGCTTCGATGCGCGCAAAGCCGAGCGTCTTGCGGCGTCGGCGCGCGAGCGGAACGCCGAGCGCCCTTGCCAAGGACAGAACCGCAGGCAGCGGGGCCGGATCCGCTTTGCGCCAGAAAGGCCGCAGCTCGCGCAGGAAGATGTTCGTCGTGACCGGCCCTACGCCGTAAAAGGCGTCGAGCCGCGCCTCGAGATCGCCGGAGCCGCATGACGCCGCGTGAAGCCGCATCAGCTTGCCGCCGTACCGCGTCAGCAGCGTCCGGCAGTCGCGCAGAATCTGCTCCGACTTTCGCCCGTCATACCTCACATAGCCGCCTTCACGCATGACGGGATTGACGAGGAAATTCCATCCCGCCGCAAGGATGCGGCGGGGGCTGGTCAAGCCATGGCGACAGAAGGATCGATAGGTGCGGCGCGCGATCGTCTCGCTGATGCGTCCGCCGAACAGGAGGCTGGCAAGGAACCAGAGGAAATAATCCTGCTCCCTTCCTGATGCGAGATCGAGCCCCAGTTCTTCCGCGTAGAGCCGGCCGTGTTTCAGCTCCGTCATGCTTGAAGCAGGGCTTCGGGGCCTGTGCCCGGCGCGACGGTGCACGGGTCAGCCGCGTTTCGCGCGCCACCGCTCGGCATCCAGCAGGTGATAGACCCGGGCGATCCTGCCATGGGCGGAGTCGTGGGCCACACGGCGAAAATAGTCGCGCGTCGAAAGCCAGGCATTCGCTTCTCTGACCTCTTCCGCCGTCGCCCCGCTGGCGATGATCTCCGCGATGACGCTGTCCCCGATCGGTCCCACCGTCTCGACGATGTCGGCGGCCGTCGCGGGGTGATGCGGGTGTTTCCTGGTCATGGACCTTCTCTCCCCGGCGGAGCTCGCATTCTTCGTGTCGCTGCCGCCTCTGTCGTTGACACAGATCAATGATCGAAACCCGGGGAGCGTCGACTATGTCGGTCCTGCGTCGATCGCCGGCTTGAGCCGGCGGTATTCTGGTCGAACGGCGCGGCGCCTGCGCAGAGCTTGGTGAGGGAGGTCCCCTATGCTGAACCCGAGCGGCGACAGTCCCGAGCTTGTGGCGCTCGCCTTGCTGGAGCGCATCGCGCACCGCGAAGGGCGCCATTTCGAGGCGGCTCCGCAACAAGGCTCGACCGCAGACCGCCAATGGATCCTCGATACCTATTTCGATTGCCTGAGCGCGGTGCGCGGGCATCGCACCAAAGCGACCGCCGCGGAACCTTGGGAAGTGTGAGGCCGGGGCGCTTCAATCCTCGCGCGCGACGCGCGGCCAGAGGTCGCGCAACTCCTCGGGCGTCATGCGCGTCAGCTTTGCGACCTCGCCGGGCTCGACCTTCTCCCAGAGGACGGTGAAGACCGCCTGAACCACGCGCTCGAGCCCGAGGCCAGAGCTTGCCGGGAACTCCGCATTGACCCGCCGGAAAAACGCCTCCTTGTGGCGAACTCGGGCGGGCGTAGAGCTGGGATGCCAGCCCTCGTAATAGACGCCGCGCAGCAGGATCGGCAGCTGGTCGCCGAGATGCGCCGCCGTGTCTGGCCCGAGCTGATCGCGCAACGCGTGCAGGGTGGCGCGCAGCGCTTTGTATGCGCGCTCGCGCTCCGCGAAACCCAAGTGATCCGCCAGCGAGGCAAGCCAGCTGTTGGTTTCGTGAACCGTCTTGTCGAATGTGTCGAGACCGGTGATCGACATTCGGCCCTCCTCCCGTCCGTGACAACAGGACCGCGCCGACCGATCGCCGCAGTCGATTTCCGGCTATCCTGCAACGTCCAGCGCGGCCCGCCTTGACACAGGTCAAAGCGGAGCCGCCTAACGCGTCGGAACCTTATCTTTGAGCCGGCGCGGGCGGGAGCGGTCCCGCCCGCGACCGTCCACCCATCGGGGCCGTGCCGCAAGCGACGGGAAGATCCGTGGTTCAGAAGAGCGAGAAGGGCCACAATTTCGACCCCGACACCGGGACATGCACGCGCTGCGGCATGACCACCCAGGAATATGATGACCACGGCAAGCCGCCCTGCCGAAGCAACAAGGGCGAGCGACCGGCGCAGGCTTCCGGCGCCTTTTCACGCGGCGCCGGGCGCATCATCGGTCGCCGGCGTTCGCCCTAGCGTCGGCCGCCCCTTGCTGCACCGGCCGAAGCGCGTAGGCCGCGCGGAGCCGGTGGACCGCCCCCTCCTTCGACAGACGGCTGTCGTATAAGCTGAATTGCGCCACGTCGAACGGCTCGGCAGCGAAGAGCGCGTGCTCGTTCAGAAAGGCTCGAAGCGGACGCCGGGCGGACCATCTCAGCCGCGCAAGCTTGACATGCGGGACGTAGCGCCGCGTCTCGACCGGCAATCCGGCGCGACGGATCGCATCCTCGATTTTCTCTTGCAGCGATATCAGCGGCGGGCAGCTCTCGACCCCGGCCCAAAGGGTCTGCCGGTGAAAATGGCCAATCCCGTCGAGCGTCAATGAAAAGCCTGATGCGTCGATGCATCGGAGCGCGGCGTCGATCGCCTGCGCGCCGCTGTCATCGACTTCGCCGATGAAGCACAGCGTCAGATGCAGTCTCTCGGGCTCGACCCAGCGCGCCGGCAGCGCTGCCGTACGCAGAGCGGAAAGCCGAGCCTTGAGCTCTCCCGGCAAGTCGATGGCGACGAAGAGACGCGGCACCGGCGCCTGCTGCAGCGGAGCCGCGCCGGACCGGCGAGGCCTATGCCGAGACCTGCAGCAGCCACCCACGGCGCGCTGCAGCTCGGTCGGTTGATAGGGCTTGCGCAGGATTTGCGTCGGGTCGAGCGGGCCCTCCAGCCGGAGAAGCTCGTCGGGCCGGTTTGTCGCGTAGAGCACCTTGAGGTCCGGTCGCATCTGCCGGGCCGCCCGGGCGAGGCTGAGGCCGCTCGCCGGTCCGGCCATGCGGATGTCGGTGAACAGCAGATCGATCTCGGGATGGTCGCGCAGCACCGCCATGGCCTCTTCGGCATCGCGCGCGGCGAAAGTCCGGTAGCCGGCCACGCCCAAAGCAGTCTCCGCCACGCTACGAACGTCCGGCTCATCCTCGACGATGAGAACGGTGAGCATAGATACCTCCCTCCGCATCCGAGCGT